>JASFLL010000193.1:0-4449 GCA_050118115.1 Thioalkalispiraceae bacterium | reverse complement strand
GTGAAGGTGGAAACGGGGCCAACTGGCAAGTTGGCCCCACAAACTATGTGATCAAGCTACCTTATTGAGACCTGCTGCATCACGTAAGGCATCCGCTTTATCGGTCTTTTCCCAGGTAAATTCTGGTTCTTCACGTCCGAAGTGACCATAAGCCGCTGTATTACGGTAAATTGGACGGAGCAAGTCCAGCATTTTCACCAGGCCACCCGCACGTAAGTCAAAGTGTTCGCGGACCAGTTCCACAATGCGCGAGTCATCAACCTTACCGGTACCGAATGTCTCAACACTGATCGACGTCGGTTCAGATACACCGATAGCATATGAAACCTGAATCTCACAGCGTTCAGCCAGTCCGGCTGCAACGATATTTTTTGCAACATAGCGCCCGGCGTAAGCCGCTGAACGATCTACTTTGGAGGGGTCCTTGCCTGAGAAAGCACCGCCACCATGACGAGCCATTCCACCATAGGTATCTACAATGATTTTACGACCGGTCAGGCCACAGTCTCCGACAGGCCCGCCAATGACAAAACGTCCGGTGGGATTAATAAAATACTTGGTATCTTTATCCAGCCATTCAACCGGCAGTACAGGTTTGATAATTTCGTCCATGACCGCTTCACGCAGATCTTTTGTTTCAATTTCTGGATTGTGCTGGGTAGACAGAACCACGGCATCAATACCGACCGGCTTATTATCTTCATATTTGAAGGTAACCTGGCTCTTGGCATCAGGACGTAACCAGGACAATGTTCCATTCTTGCGAACTTGCGCCTGACGTTTAACCAGGCGGTGGGCATAGCTGATAGGCGCAGGCATAAGTACGTCAGTTTCATTGCTGGCATAACCAAACATCAAACCCTGGTCGCCCGCACCCTGTTCATGTTCATTGGTTTCATCCACGCCCATGGCAATGTCAGCAGATTGCTTGTCGATTGAGGTCAGGACTGCACAGGATTCCCAGTCAAAGCCCATGTCTGAGCTGTTATAACCAATTTCCTTGACGGTCTGGCGAACCACATCCTGCATATCCACCCAGGCACTGGTTGTGATCTCCCCGGAGAGAATGACCATGCCGGTGTTGACCATGGTTTCGCAGGCAACCCGGGCCTTGTTGTCCTGCTTGAAGATGGCATCCAGTACCGCATCAGAAATTTGATCGGCGACCTTGTCTGGGTGACCTTCAGATACAGATTCAGAGGTAAATAAGTGCGATTTTGCCATCCTGTTTATTCCTTAACGTTGAGAATTTATTACAAAGGCGGTGATTCTAACGGCTTTTAGTGTGGATTTACAGAGCCCAAACTTTCAATTTAGGCTTCAATATCGTCAAAGGTACCCCTACAATGGACCTCCCACAGCCTACCAATCAAGGAAAACACTATGGTTAGTACAGAAACCCCGGTATGTGATTTTGGTGCTCCCGCCATAGATTTCAGTTTGCCTGGCGTAGACGGTAAAACCTGGACCCTGGAGGAATGCCGGGGAGAAAAAGGCTTACTGGTCATGTTTATCTGTAATCACTGCCCATACGTAAAGGCGATACGGAGCCGTATCGTGCGGGATACGCGTGAGTTAATGCAATATGGTATAAATAGTGTGGCAATCATGTCCAACGATCCTGCTCAGTACGAGGAAGACTCTCTGGAAAATATGCAGCGCATTGCGGCTGAGTACGATTTCCCGTTCCCATATCTGATGGACGAAACCCAGGAAGTGGCCAAGGCTTATGGTGCTGTCTGTACCCCGGATTTTTTCGGTTATAACGCTGACCTGAAGTTACAGTATCGTGGCCGTCTGGATGAGAGTCGCAAAGAGACAGCGCCTGATTCGGTGAGAAGAGACCTCTTCGAGTCCATGCTACTGGTTGCCAGAACAGGCCATGGACCTGCTGAGCAGATTCCCAGTATGGGCTGCTCAATTAAGTGGAAAGAATAAAAGGCGCTCTGGCTGGGCCTCTTTCCGCCAGGATACCCAAAAATAGTCTAAAAATTAAGCATTCGACTGTGACAGTTTCGGGCAGGCCTGCCCGATAAGCCCCCTTTATCAGCGAAATATAAGTTTTATCAAGCATTTACATTGGGCTATTGCCGCAAGGGGGGTAAAAGTGGGAAAATCGCCGGCTCATTTTGTGGGGTACCAGATAATTACCCGTATAAATCGAACTCCCTTTAGCCAGAATGGGCACAGGGAAACAGGGTGAGAAGCGCCAGGGGCACGCAGTTACTGCTAAGCACAGGCGGCTAACAGGGAAAACTCCCAGCACAGAATTTATTACCGTACCAATCTGGTGGTGGTGCGGATGGTTTCTTTTTCAACTTTATGGGGCTGAAGTCAATGACAGCAACAGCAGCACAGGAGAAAACTATGTCTTCTCGTAGAGAACTTGCCAATGCAATACGCGCCTTGAGCATGGATGCAGTACAGAAAGCCAATTCGGGACACCCGGGTGCACCGATGGGTATGGCGGATATCGCCGAAGTACTGTGGAATGATTACCTGAAACACAACCCAACTAATCCAAAGTGGTATGACCGTGATCGATTTGTATTATCAAATGGTCATGGCTCGATGCTGATCTATTCTTTGCTGCACCTGACCGGTTACGACCTGTCCATTGACGACCTGAAGAATTTCCGTCAACTGCATTCCAAGACACCGGGCCACCCTGAATATGGCTATGCACCAGGCGTTGAGACCACGACGGGTCCCCTGGGGCAAGGTATCACCAATGCCGTGGGTATGGCGATTGCCGAGAAAGCACTGGCTGGCCAGTTCAACCAGAAGGGCCACAACATTGTTGATCACCACACATATGTATTCCTGGGTGATGGTTGTTTGATGGAAGGTATTTCCCACGAGTCATGTTCACTGGCAGGCACTCTGGGGCTGGGCAAACTGATTGCTTTCTGGGATGACAACGGTATTTCCATCGATGGTCATGTTGATGGCTGGTTTACGGATAACACGCCAGGTCGTTTCGAGGCATACGGCTGGCATGTGATTGCAGATGTAGATGGTCACGATCCAGAAGCAATCAAAAAAGCAATCGATCTGGCCAAGGCCATGACCGATAAGCCTACCCTGATCTGTTGCAAGACAACCATTGGTTTTGGTTCACCTAACAAGGCCGGTAGTCATGCCTGTCATGGTGCGCCACTGGGTGAAGAAGAGATCAACCTGACTAAAGCAGCGCTTGGCTGGGATCACGGTCCTTTTGAAGTTCCCAGCGAAATTTATCACGCCTGGGATGCCAAAGAAGCAGGTTCTGCTGCAGAGAATGCCTGGGATGAGAAGTTCGCGGCATACAAAAAAGAATTTCCTGAACTGGCTGCTGAATTTGAACGTCGTATGAATGGCGAACTTCCCAATGACTGGGCGAAGAAATCTGCAGAATACATTGCCAGTGTCAATGCAGAAGCGAAAAGCCCGGCGACACGTCAGGCCTCATTAGCCTGTATTGAAAACTACTCACCGATCGCGACCGAATTATTCGGTGGTTCAGCTGATCTGGGTTGTTCAAACCTGACGGAATGGTCTGGCTATAAACCTATGGACAACAACGAAGTCGCTAACTATGTACGGTATGGCGTACGTGAGTTTGGTATGTCTGCGATTATGAATGGTATCGCCCTGCACGGCGGACTGGTTCCATTTGGTGCGACCTTCCTGATGTTCTCTGAATATGCACGTAATGCTCTACGTATGGCGGCATTGATGAAGATTCAGAGCATCTTTGTTTATACCCATGACTCGATTGGTCTGGGTGAAGATGGTCCAACTCATCAGCCGATCGAACAAATTCCAACACTGCGTATGATTCCCAACATGTCTGTCTGGCGTCCATGTGACGCAGTGGAATCAGCAGTAGCCTGGGCTAAAGCGATTGAGCGTAAGAGTGGGCCTACCAGCCTGATTTTCTCACGTCAGGGATTGCCACATCAGCAACGCTCTGATGCACAAATCGCGAACATCGAAAAGGGTGGTTACATTCTTAAGGATTGTGATGGTTCCCCTGATGCCGTGATTATTGCCACGGGTTCAGAAATTGCCCTGGCTATGGGTGCTGCCGAAGCAATGAGTGACAAGAAGATTCGAGTTGTCTCAATGCCATCGGTTGATACTTTCGAAGCCCAGGATGATGCCTACCAGGCATCTGTTCTGGCTGATGCCCCAACTGTGGTTGTTGAAGCGGCAGTTGAAGACGGCTGGTACAAGTATGCTGATGAAGTGGTAGGTATAAACCGCTTTGGTGAATCAGCACCTGCTGGCGAACTGTTTAAAGAATTTGGTTTCACTGTTGAAAACGTAGTGAAAGCCGTTGAATCAGTTTTGTAAGACTTTTTATTAATAAAATAATTTAGGAGAACTATCACATGGTTATTAAAGTCGGTATTAATGGTTTCGGCCGTATCGGTCGTATGGTATTCCGTGCCGTTTATAACGAAT
>JASFLL010000192.1:0-4457 GCA_050118115.1 Thioalkalispiraceae bacterium | reverse complement strand
AACCATTTTTTGCAACCTGCAATTCATGTTGTGACAGAACCGTCCTGTCGTAGAGTTCAAGTGCACGATCGCGTTCTCGCTCTGCCTCTTTAAGTTCCTCTTCGGCACTTTGGAGCTTTGCCCTGTACTCAACCACATGCGCTTTGGAAACTGAGTCATCCAGTTGTAATAATTTGTCACCTTTCTTAACTATATCTCCTACATTGACATATACATTTTTTACAATTCCACTGACCACAGTGCCTAACTCAGTTTTCTGATACCAATGCAGGGTCGCGTCATACTCTTGTGCCCACGATACCGGCGAATTAAGAATGATGCTCAAAAAAAACAGACTTCTGGTTATTTTTCTCAGAACATAATGATTTTTCATTTTTCCTCCCGAAGTGTCGCTTCAGGCTGGTTGATCCTCTGATTTAAATCCAGTTTGATATTGGCCGTCAACAAATCAAGTTTGTACCATGCGAGTGCAAGCTTATAATCAGTTTGTGCAGACTCCAGCTGTGCTTTGGTCAAATCTGTCATGCTATAACCAAGATCTGCTTTCACTTCCATTTCGTACAGGGCACGACTTTTTTCAAGCTCCAGTTCACGCAACTGTAACAACACCTTTACCTCGTCTCGTTTTACACTGAGTTCTTCTATCTGATGCCAAATCGATAATACTTGCTGTCGAATGCTAGACTCGGCTTTTTGTAACTCTGCCTGTGCTGTATAAAGTCTCGATAAACTGGCGGCCACATCTGCATCTTTTTCGGGTTTACGCAGGTTATAGACCAAAGATAACTCTGCACGGACATCATCTTCAGATCCATAATCCCCTTCATATGCATAGGCACCCAGCTTACCTTTCAGTGTCGGACCATCACTCTTCCTTGCTGCCTGTAAATCCAGTTGCGCTGCTCGCAGATTATGGCGTAATGCCTGAATATGTAGATTCTTTTCCAGTGCAGCTTTTTGCAAATCTTCTACCTCAGGAAGTTTGCGAGCGGCCACCTTGAGATCAGGCATCGCCAGGGTCGATGGCAATTGCCCCGGTCTATTCAGGACTTCGGCGAGAGCAGCCCTGGTTTCACGTTGTTGATTTTCACTTTGATATCTCGAAATACGTAATTGCTGATATTCGGCCTCAAGGCGAAGTACATCGAGGTCTGTTCTCTGCCCCACCTCCCGTCGATCCTTTGCCTTGTCGAAGTTCACATAACCAACCGCCATGGCCTCATTGTATAGATTGAATTTCAGATCCGCCAACAGGACATCAAAGTAGGCGGTAAGTATATCCATACGACGTTTTGCCCTTGCATCATGATATTCCAGAATCCGACTATTACGAACTTCATCTGCACCATCTATCAATGAATCTGTATATCCAAAATCATAAAAGGTTTTTGACGCTGTGATACCAGCTCGAACATGGTCCTGGTTAGCTATATATGATGTTTCTTCATCAACAGCTAAGGCAGTAATGTCCACATCGACACTAAGATCTCCGTTTGCCTCAATATCCTGTTTTCGGGCATCAGCTCCCAGGATCTCGGCATCTTTTAACAATAAGTCTGGGTGTGCCTCATCTGCTAATGAAAGGGCATATTCCAGGGTTAGAGGATCTGGGAGCTTGTTTGGCTTGGGGTTATCAGCCGCTATAGCGATAGTAGACGCAGTCAGCGTAACAGTTAAGATTGCTGTTTTGAATGGCGACCCCATGGAGTTATTATAATTAATTTTAAGCCGTTTAAAATTTGAATTTTACTATTCTCGGATTATCACCATACTAATTTTCTGCGCGCACTTTACGCTTATAGCGAATAAAGGGCATTTCTTTGTATTTCCCATCGACGACATATTTTCCCATCATAAGAAATTCCTTAACACCATTGGTCTTGCCTATATGGCGATGTACACGTTTTCCGTTCAAATCAAAAAAAGCGATAACAGGGGTTGCTCTGACCCTATTCTCCTTAAAGGCAAAATCCTTTTGTTTGACAGATTGCCCTTTAAAGTTGACCATTTCTACATCACCTTCCACATCAACACTGATGTTAATAAAATGTTTACGATAATAATCCTGAACTTCCGGCTGGTTTAGCACATTAGTTTTCATATAATGACAAAAAGGACATTCATCCATCTCAAAAAATACAACAATACCTGCCTTCTTTTCCTCTTTTGCCTTTTGCAATTCTTCTGGCATATCACCCCAGCTTTCGTTAAAAAAGTACTTATAGGGATCACGAGGTTTATCGGCAATAACACTTGTCGAAATTGACAGGATAATTATGCATAACAGCGCTCTTGTATTCTTGATCATAATCATTTTTCACTCAGCTTTTGTTTCTCTTTGATAGCCGCTTCCAGCCATTGCAAATCTACACTACCGATTTTGGTTTCCACAAGTTTCCCTTCAGGTGATATAACAAACGACGTTGGCAGACCGTAGACCCTGCCAAAAGGAGGTGTTCTGTTCAGATCCGCCTTCAATATTGGATAGGATATAAAATTTTCTTCAACGAATTGCTTCAAATACTTGTCATCCACATTCTCATAATTCACGCCAAGGACGACGGCCTCTTTGTTAGCATGCTTTTCGTGAAACTCGACAAGCTCTGGAATTTCATCTAGACAGGGCGGGCACCAGGTTGCCCAATAGTTGACGATGACCCATTTGCCTCTGTAATCAGAAAGCTTGTGTAGCTTGCCATATATGTCTTCGGAGGAAAATTTGATGCCCTCTGCAAAAGCCATAACTGGCATCATCATGAATATGACGAGGAAAAACCTGCAACTTCTATACATTCTTAACTATCCAGATGTAACTGCCTTATATTATAAGACAAGTTTAAATGAGAGGAATTCAATAAAAAAGGGACCTTACGGTCCCTTTTCCATACTGTCCTTGTTAGATATAGGTGTTTACTGGGCAAGATAGGCCTTGTCAGACTCCTCAACAACACCCAGAGACCATGCACCGCGTGTCTTGGCATGTGTCACCGCAGCACTCGCTTCGGCTGCTGAAGGGTTTGTATTGATATCAAACACCTGACCTGGGTAAATCAGATCTGCATCTTTGATCTTACCGCTATTGGCCTTGTATATAAGCGGCCATTGGTATGGGTTGTTATAAACGTCTGCCTTGGCAGAAATGTTCCAAAGGTTGTCACCGGCAACAACCGCATATTGTCCGCTACCCGCCACAGGTGGGGGCGCAACACCGCCAAACATATCGGCAATACGGGCATCTTCGGCTTTCTTCTGGGCTACGGCGTTTTCAGCCTGACGTTTTGCCTTGTTGGCTAAGCTGATTGCTTTATCGTAGTCACCGTCTCCCAGGGCTTCTTCGGCCTTCTTGATGATCTTGCCTGTATCACGCCATTCATAGGTCATGGACTTGGCCCTTTCATTAGCCGCTTTGGCAGCAGCTATCGCATCTTTGGCAGCCTGCTCATCAGCACCACTCGATTCAGTTGTCGAACACCCAACTGCCACAGCAAGGACCAGGGCGACTAAACCGGTCAGTTTAAGCATATTCTTTATTCTCATTGTGTTTTGCTCCACTCTATCTGGTTAACCAGAATACTAGATAATAATGTAGATGATTTCTAATATATCCGAAAAATATTTGGCCTCAACGTAACAACCCCACATGTAACTGTCAAGGAATTCACCCCTGCATTCAAATCCGTTTATATGAGCAAATACCATACACTTCCTGTATGGTTATTTTTGCCGGCTGAGAGCCTGCTGCCGGGCTTTGACTGCATATTGCTGTGCAGATACTGCGTACTCACGAGCCAGTTCGTAATCACCCGATTCCAGCGCATCCGTCGCCTGAGCCATAAGCTTTTCAGCCGTCTTAATGTGCTCTGGCGCGTAGATCTCTGCCTTAACCTCCAGGGCCGAAGCAATTGTCTGCCGAGCATTGCTCATTTCCTGTACAGGCGCAGTCGTTGCACAACCTGAAAACAACACAACCAGGCACCAAAATTTGAACAGTGCTTTAATATTCTGAAAAAATCGAACTGGCATGCAGTACTCGGGCCGAGGCCTTTATAGATAAGCTAAATTTAAACCAAGCTATCACCGCCCTGTAAGACTGTCAACCTGGCCCCAGTTCGGTCCTCTGCCTCCACCTTCGCAGTAAGAAGCAATACAGTCACGGCAAAAAATCTGTAAAATTGCACAGCAATAATAATCACTCGAGGTACCTATGTCTGTCACCATTTACCATAATCCACGCTGTTCCAAATCACGGCAAACGGTAGAGTTACTCGCGGAAAAGGGGGTAAAGACCTCGATCATTGAGTACTTAAAAACTCCACCTGATGAAAAGCAACTTAAAGAAATAATCCGCATGCTGGGCATTACAGCGAAAGATTTGCTACGCACCCATGAAGACGAACTACTACTGGCAGGATTGGATAGACAAGGCTTAGAGCGAGATAAATTTAGCCAAGATCAAA
>JASFLL010000191.1:0-4458 GCA_050118115.1 Thioalkalispiraceae bacterium | reverse complement strand
TCAACTGGGCTATGAAACCGCTGAACGCGAACTTGGTAAGCAGCAGTCGTAACTCATCCAGCCGTTACTCTACCAAATCGCTGCTTATATTCCTTGGGAGGCAGTCCCGCGTAACGTTTAAAAACACTGCGAAAAAACGCTAGATCCTCATAACCCACCTGGTAACAAACCTCCTGCACTGATTTGTAATCCACTTCCAGTAACTGTCGGGCACAGTTAATACGCAACTTATGCAAATAGTTTAACGGAGTTTCGCCTGTTGCCTGTTTAAAACGACGGGTAAAATTGCGCGTACTCATACCCACCCTGCGTGCCAGTTCATCCATGGTAAATTGTGCATTAAAATATTCCTGTAAATATTCCTGAGCCTGTTTGATTTTGTCATCCTGGTGCTGCTGGTTGAGTAATGGCGCGCTAAAGCTGGACTGCCAGGTACGAGGTGAATCAATCAACAAGGCTCTGCCACACTGCTTTGCCACTTCATAACCCGCAAAACGTTCGACCAGGTAAAGGCAGACATCCAGCGATGCGTACACGCCTCCCCCGCATATGATGTTCTCACATTCAGTAATGAATAACTCTGTTTTCCAGTCAACATTTGGGTAACGTTTACTGTATTCATCCCGCATGGCCCAATGAGTCGTGGCTGGCTTTCCCTCCAGTATCCCGGCCTCTGCCATCATTGCCACGCCGGTACACACACCGGCAATAGTGGTTCCCCGGTTGGCCTGACGTTTCAGGAAATCCAGCATTTTGGCATTTTTAGTCAATACACTCTCCAAATCCAGCCCGACAGAAGGGATGAAAACCAGGTCGGTTTTCCTTATCTGACTGAGCGCCTTATTGGGTTTGATGGTGACCCCGCCGAGGTAATCGACAGGCTTACCATCCACCGATGCGGTCACAACGTCGAAGGGGGCATCAGATTTTTTTGAGCTGTCCTGATCGGTCTGCATAAGGGATTGCCAAAGGACACCGGCACTGGTGAAAACCTCATAGGGGCCAATCACTGGCGAAGGATAACCGTATCCCGGTATCAACATCGTAATGTGCATTCTGTACCTCCCGGACAAATGGCCTTTTTACCCGCTAACAATGGCATATACGCCATCTAGGATCAAGTGCGATTCTATACCAGACTTATCACCAGCAACACGACTTACTCTCGGGTTGTAGCTATTAATCTTAACAAGAGGAGAAATTACCATGGAGACATTCGTTATCCGACGTCGTAACGCCTGGCAAAATGTCCAGGAACTGGAAGCCACAGCAGGCGTATCCCTGCGCATTGGTAATGACGAAATGGCAGACCAGATTCGCTGGATCCGTTCTTATGTCGTTAATGAAGACGATGGCACACTGGGTACGGTTTGTATTTACCAGGCCGTGAGTCCTGCAGCGATTCGTGAACACGCCAAACGAGTCGGTATGCCTGCTGATGAAATTACCCCCGTTGCCAAAACGGTTGTCATCCGTGATGACCCACAGGAACAAGACCAAAGCGCAACTCAGGCAGCATAACGCTCGGGTGGGCTGTCAGGATAAGATATTTAATCACTGGCAGCTCACTCGCTCATCAAGCCTTGACTATACTATGTGGATAACTAGAGGAAAGGGGAAACGACCATGAGAAAAGCACACCGATTATACATCCTGTTTGCTCTTCTAATGCTGACTATGACTACGTCAGCAAGTAGCACTAGTAAACTACCCAATCCGACGGTCACAAAAATTAATGACCACGTTTACGCTTTAATTGGTCCTCTTGAACTACCGAACAGGAAAAATCGCGGCTATATGGTGAACAGTACCGTTATCATTGGCGATAAAGGCGTGATATTGATCGACACCGGCTTTAGTCATGAAATTGGGCTGCATATTAAAAACACAATTAGCAAGATTACTGACAAACCTGTGACCCATATTATTAATACCCACGACCACGGCGATCATACCCTGGGAAACAGCGCATTCAGAAATACCACGATAATCAGCTCGAAAAAGTGTAAGGCAGTCATGGAACAAAGTGGTTATGAATGGATTGGGCTGCTGGAAAATATGACCGGTCTGAAATTTCCTGACAGTAAACCTGTGGTTGCTACGAAGGCCTATCCCGAAAGTACTCACACAAATATCACCCTACAAGGTATCAAAATGGAAATTTGGGTCCCACAGGGCTCACATACCTCTAATGACCTGATGATATACCTGCCGGATGACGGCATATTGATCGCAGGAGACATCCTGGTCAAAGGTATTGTTCCCAGCTTTCGTGATGCATACGTCAGCAACTGGATTACCACCCTGCAGCAAATCAGCAAAATGAAACTTTCAACGATTGTTCCCGGCCATGGTGATCTAATGACTTCTGGTGATGTTAAAGCAATGCACGCATATATGAAGAAACTATACACAGGCATTGAGGCTGGATACAAAAAAGGTTTAATGGATAGTGAAGTAAGAAAAGAACTGGATCTGAGTAAATGGAAAAAACTAAAACACTTTGATGATTTAATGGGAATGAATATCAATCGGACTTATCTTGAAGTGGAAGCGGCAAATTTCTAGGTAACAGCATCACTAGATTTTTAATAATTCAAATCATGAATCTGCATAATGATATTAATAGTCAAGATTATTCAAAAGCAGTAATGAAGATCCTTTTGACAAGTCTTGCCATGCTGGCCTTCGCCGCCAATTCTTTACTTTGTCGTTTGGCGTTGGTGGAAGAGGCCGGTGTGGGAAGCATTGATGCGGCCAGCTTTACCTCAATTCGACTATCCAGTGGTGCTATTTCACTTGCTCTGATTCTATTGTTTCGAACAGGTAACCTGAAACCACAACGACTTCGTCCATTGCCAGTTTTAATGCTGTTTACCTATGCTATTTGCTTTTCATTTTCCTATATCAATATTGCCGCAGGGACAGGTGCATTGATCCTGTTTGGCGCAGTACAACTGACCATGATTCTCTATGGCCTGATAAAAAAAGAACGTCCAGGCCTGCTTGTCTGGTCCGGTATCATCCTGGCATTCGCCGGACTGATTTACCTGTTATTACCCGGCGTCAGTGCACCGCCAATTTTTAATGCATTTCTGATGGTGATTGCCGGTATCGCCTGGGGTATTTATTCTTTGGCGGGTAAAGGTGTAAAACATCCGCTTAATTCAACCGCATGGAATTTTATTGGCACATTACCTTTAGTTTTGATTACCTATCTGATTTTCCATAGCGATTCACATCTATCCCAGCACGGAGTTGTCCTCGCGATATTATCCGGTGCACTTGCTTCAGCACTCGGTTATGTCATCTGGTATAGTGCTCTACCCTATCTTTCCGCCACCCGCGCTGCAACAGTACAGTTAACCGTTCCAATCATCGCAGCCATTGGCGGTGTCCTGCTTCTATCAGAAAGCATGACGCTCCGCCTGGTCATTGCCAGTTTTGCCGTTTTGGGTGGTGTGTATCTGACGATTTTGAAACCCAGGCAATTAAATTAACAAAGAATGTAAACATGTAAGTCGAAGCTTATCTGCACAAATTGTTAATAATTATCCCTGCTATACTAGTTTTGATCCAATTCGCTTGAATAGTCATCGCCTCCAACGCTTAATTCTATGGGCTAAAACAGGATGGAAATATTTGTACCATCTATTCTTGTCGGTAGTGGAATCAGCCTTTTTGCTGGTTTGCAGTTTTGCCTTTTCGGTTTAACTCGTCGTCAGGAACGGGTTTTCCTGGCCTTCGGCATCCTGTGCCTGTTACTTGGCTTTTATATGTTACTTTCTGCACAGTGGTACTCCGCTACTACTATCGAAGAAATATCAGCAATTGCCAAATATGAGATGGGCCTGATATGCCTGATTTACCCAGCGTTTATCTGGTTCCTGGGCCTGTACAGTCACCAGCAATCGTTTAAAAAAGTATTACTGATATTAGGCTCAGTTTTTACGCTACTGTTTATCATCAATATCTGGTCTGAACATAGTTTCTTATACTCAAGTATCATCCTGGAACAATCAATCATCCTCCCCTGGGGTGAGGTGGTTAGCGATTTTAAAACCAAAGTCGCGCCTATTGCCTGGGTATATTATTTAGCTACCTATAGTGTTTTTACCTGGTCTGTTTATTGCTGTTTTGTATTATGGAGAAAAAGACATAAAGCCAGAGCACTTTCAATAGCAATTTACCTGTCTCTACAAATACTGGCCATCCTGCACGCGGAACTAATCGATAATCTTAATTTAAAATCGGTTTATTTAGGGGAATTCGTCTTTCTGATTCTGGTCATTATGATCACTACTACCCTGGCGAAAGAATTACGTGTACGTTCCAATGCCCTCGAAAAGAGTCTTGACAGCTTACGGCAGGAAACTGCGCAACGTAAAGTCTATGAAAACAAGCTCGAATATATCGCTCACCATGATTATTTAACCAACTTGCCCAACAGGCGGGCGC
>JASFLL010000190.1:0-4474 GCA_050118115.1 Thioalkalispiraceae bacterium | reverse complement strand
CGGTTTTGTTTTACAGGGAATTTGCTTGAGCACGAACCGAATCGCCAATTAGATTCAGAAATTGAGCGGACGGTCTGGCTTGATCACTCACAGCTTCATAACAGGAATACTGAACATCGCAGTCTGCTTGTAAAACGATGCCTGGAAGATTATCTCAGGGGACAAAGGTTTGACTTGTCCCTGCTGCAGGCAGGTTAAAAGATTCGCATTTAGTATGGATAAGTCTGATAAAAATATAATCGTTGGGATCTCTGGTGGTGTCGACTCATCTGTCAGTGCATTGCTATTGAAACAGCAGGGATATGATGTACATGCTGTCTTCATGAAAAACTGGGAAGCAGATGATCTCGACGATTACTGTCCTGCCGAACAGGATTTCAGCGATGCGCGGCAAGTTTGTAAGACGCTCGGCATAGAAATACATGGCGTAAATTTCTCAGATCAGTACTGGGATCGCGTATTTAATTATTTTCTCGAGGAATATGCCGCGGGACGAACACCTAACCCGGACATACTATGTAACAAGGAAATAAAATTCCGTGCTTTTCTTGATTATGCGCTGACTCAGGGAGCCGACAAAATTGCCACAGGTCACTATGTACGATCAGAAAAACGGGACGGTGAATTTTTTCTTTTACGTGGAAAAGATACTGATAAAGATCAAAGTTATTTTCTTTATACGTTACAGCAGGATCAACTGGAGAAAAGTATCTTTCCTGTAGGAGAGCTGACGAAGCCTGAAGTACGGCAACTAGCAGAACAAAACCATTTGATTACTTATAACAAAAAGGACAGCACGGGCATCTGTTTTATTGGTGAGCGAGACTTTAAAACCTTTCTGCAACGTTACATACCAGCGCAACCTGGAAAAATCGTGACCCCAGAAGGTGATAAAGTTGGACGTCATGATGGTTTGATGTATTACACGCGCGGACAGCGTCAGGGTCTTGGGATTGGGGGGCTTGCAAATTACAGCGAAGAACCATGGTATGTCGCAGATAAAGATTTGGTTAATAATGAATTAATCGTTGTGCAAGGCCATGATCATGAATTACTGAAAGGCGACTGGTTAAAAGCAGCCAAACTGGAATGGGTTTCGAAAAATCCTCCCGGACTACCACTAACCTGCACAGCAAAAACCCGTTATCGACAAAAAGATTCGATTTGCCATCTCAATGCAGATGACGATAATAGATTGCTGGTGCAGTTTGAGGAACCTCAATGGGCTATTACACCTGGACAGTCAGTTGTTTTTTATCAGGATGAAGTTTGTCTTGGTGGTGGCATCATCGAACAAACACAAAAATTAATTACATAATCATGCAGAACCTTACGAACAAAACCATTGCCCTCGCTGGAATTTTTCAAAGTGCCAGCCAGGTCTCGCAAATTGCCAGCAAAGGTGTGGCGGATTTACTTGATCTTGAAACAGCTGTTCGCAGCACCTTGAATATGCAACCAAGTTCAACATTGGCGGTGTTTGGTAGCATGGAAAATTTGCGTACCGGATTACATACACTCTGCTCCCATCTTGGAGAAACCAGCTTGCAACGGGATGCCAATACAGCACGCTACGTGATAAGCATGCTGCATCTGTCACGAAAACTTTGTAAGAACCAGTCAATGCTTTCCCACATTGCGCAACGACTGAAAAAAGTCCAGGAGCAGGCTGATATGTTCGGGCCAACACATGATAATACCCTTGCAAATCTCGCGAGCATTTATTCAGATACAATTAGTACACTGTCTCCCCGGATCAGTGTTACCGGCGAGGACGCCTACCTAACCAATCCGCAAAATGCAGACAAAATACGTGCGATATTATTAGCGGGCATCCGAGCCGGCATTCTCTGGCTCCAGGTTGGAGGCAGTCGCTGGCAAATTCTGCTAAAGCGGCGATTCTTTGTACAGGAAGCAAAGCGTATACTTGAACAAGAAATGAACCCAGGCCTGCATTAACAGCTTTTTCAAGATGACTGCCTGATATCACGCCTGATTTCTACATAGCAAGCCTCCCCTTAAGTTCGGTATAATCGCAACTTTTAGCGCTCTGCATTTAGCAGGTAAAGTAAATATTAAGGAGTTTTCATGGCCGATAGTTTCAAATCCCGCAGCACTCTTACGGTTAACGGCTCAGACTATACCTATTTCCGTTTGGACAGAGTCAAAGGAAGTGAACTGCTTCCTTTTTCACTTAAAATCCTGCTGGAAAATCTGTTGCGCCATGAAGATGGACTCAATGTCACCAAAGCCGACATCCAGTCGCTTGCCCAATGGAATCCAACGGCTGAACCCAGCACCGAAATTGCCTTTACCCCTGCGCGGGTACTGATGCAGGACTTTACCGGTGTCCCCGCCGTGGTTGATCTGGCCGCCATGCGTGATGCTATGAAAGAACTGGGGGGTGACCCCGATAAGATTAATCCCCTATCACCTGCAGAATTAGTCATAGATCACTCGGTACAGGTGGATAAATTTGGAACCGCCGATGCGTTTTCACTTAACGAATCTCTGGAATACCAACGCAACAAGGAGCGCTACAGCTTTCTTAAATGGGGTCAAAATGCCTTTTCAAACTTTAAGGTTGTCCCTCCAGAGACCGGAATCGTGCATCAGGTCAATCTTGAGTATCTGGCACGTACTGTTTTCACTCGTAACGATGGCAAAGAACAATTCGCCTATCCGGACACTCTGGTTGGTACTGATTCCCATACTACGATGATCAATGGGCTTGGGGTATTAGGCTGGGGTGTAGGGGGTATTGAGGCCGAAGCTGCCATGCTCGGCCAACCCATCTCCATGCTGATTCCACAAGTGGTGGGTTTCGAACTGAAAGGTGAACTCCCGGAAGGCGCAACTGCAACCGATCTGGTGCTAACCGTAGTCGAAATCTTACGTAAGCATGGTGTAGTGGGTAAATTTGTCGAGTTTTATGGTGATGGCCTCGACCACCTCTCTCTGGCCGACCGTGCGACAATTGCGAATATGGCGCCTGAATATGGTGCAACCTGTGGCATATTTCCCATCGATGGCGAGACCTTGAACTACCTGAGATTGTCAGGACGCGATGAATCACAAATTGAGCTGGTTGAGGCCTATACCAGGGCTCAGGGTATGTTCAGAACAGCAAATCAGAAAACAGCGAAATACAGCAGTGTTATTTCTCTGGAACTATCTTCAATTGTGCCCAGCCTGGCCGGTCCCAAACGGCCACAGGATCGAGTGCCTCTCAGTCAGGCCAAGACCATGTTTCTTGCCGCAAAAGAGACATTACATAAAGAGCGTAACCTGCACTCAAAAGGTGCCGTGGAAACAACCATTGGTGGGCAACCAGTCAGTTTGAAAGACGGTGCGGTAGTTATTGCGGCCATCACATCCTGCACCAACACCTCTAATCCATCGGTCATGATTGGCGCCGGTCTGGTCGCCAAGAAAGCAGTAGCGCTGGGCTTGAATGTTCAACCCTGGGTTAAGACTTCCCTTGGGCCAGGTTCGCGTGTGGTCACCGAATATCTCGAATCAGCTGGCCTGCTCACTGACCTTGATAAGCTGGGCTTTAACGTTGTTGGTTATGGCTGTACGACATGTATTGGTAACTCGGGTCCTCTGCCTGAAGAAGTCAGTAAGGCCATCCATGACGGCGATTTGACTGTTTGCTCCGTATTATCAGGTAACCGCAATTTTGAGGGACGTGTGCATGCTGAGGTCAGAATGAATTACCTGGCTTCACCTCCTCTGGTAGTTGCCTATGCTATCGCCGGCACGATGGAAATTGACCTCTACAATGACCCGATAGCCACGACAGATGAAGGCAAAGATGTGTATTTGCGTGACATCTGGCCAAGTCAGCAGGAATTGAATGAGGTTGTCCATCAATCTGTAACGCGTGAGCAATTCAGCAGTACCTATCAAAATGTTTTCAAGGGAACAGATCGCTGGCAAGCACTCGAAGCAGGTAGCGGTAAACAGTTTGACTGGCAGGCAGATTCTACCTATATCCAGAATCCTCCCTATTTCTTCGGAATCCAGGCTGAACCGGGCGACATCCAGCCTATCTTTGCCGCGCGTGTGCTGGCACTCCTGGGGGATTCGGTTACAACCGATCATATTTCGCCGGCCGGTGCCATCAAGGCTGACAGTCCGGCAGGCAGATACCTGGTTGAACATGGTGTCGAAGCAGTTGATTTCAATTCCTATGGTTCACGCCGCGGTAATCATGAGGTCATGATGCGAGGCACGTTTGCCAATATTCGCTTACGAAATTTACTGGCACCCGGCACGGAAGGTGGTATCACGATTCACCTGACCACCGGCGAGCAAATGTCAATTTACGATGCCGCAATGAAATACCGTGATGAAGGTTATCCGCTGGTTGTGATTGCGGGTAAGGAATACGGTTCGGGTTCTTCCCGGGACTGGGCGGCAAAAGGTCCAAATTTATTAGGGGTACGCGCTGTCATTGCAGAAAGTTATG
>JASFLL010000189.1:0-4485 GCA_050118115.1 Thioalkalispiraceae bacterium | reverse complement strand
GTCTGAACTTGGTGTGAGCAAAACTTCCCCCATGTGCGGGTGTGTGAGTTTTGGAGTTTTTTGGAAATAAAATTAAGAGCGAGCCAGGGAAGGCGAGCCCGGTTTTGCTGAGCCAGGAGGGCGAATCAAAACCGGACACGGCAAAAAACAATAAAATTCACTGCTTACACCCGCAACGGGGGACAGTTTTCTTTGGGTACTTTCTTTGTCTGTACAAAGAAAGTACCTCGTTCCCGGTGGGAACGAAAAACCACATTAAGGCAAGCGAAAAGAAAAATAAATTAGTAATCGTCACGTAGTGACAAAATAAGAAGAGATTTCCACCTTTGCGGGAATGACAAAAGACTAATTATCAGGAAGATAAATCGCCGTTTCCTCCATGTCCCCCTGACCACTATCGAACAGCAATTTATGCTTCCCGACCTGAATAACATCACCCTGTTTCAGTAAATGGCGATCGATTCCAACTTTATTCACCATGGTACCGTTTGTACTTTTCAGGTCTTCAATATAGTAATCGAAGTGTCCATCAAGATAGGCACTTTCTACACGATCAATCACTGCATGCTGCGAACTAATTGCACCATCATCCAGTTGAATATCATTTTCAGGTTTACGGCCTAGCGTCACTCGCTCTTTATCCAGCTGGTAATCACGCAGATTAACGCCGTCGTGGGTCAGAATTAATTTTGCCATGTCTTATCGTTATTCCGATTCGTTAAATTGCAACTTGGTACCGGCCACTTCAATTACATCACCACTTTTTAATGGTTTGCTTTGTGCGCCGATAGGCTGGCCATTGAGTTGAGGTGGATTACTTTTATCACCCACACCACTCATTGGCATCAGGAAGAAATTATTACCCCGCTTGGCAATGACTGCTACCTGAACACCCGGAGAACCCAAAGTCGTATAGGGTTTGTTCAACAGGATCTGTTCTCCGGCTTTTGGCCCATTTAATACTTTGACCAGCCCCTTTTTCGGCGCCGTTGGCACTTTGGCCGCCGGACGGACTGGATCAATCAAAACCGTTTTATCAAATTCACTCGTGTCATCAACAAATTTGAATTCATGACGGCCAATACGAATAATGTCACCGGTATTGAGCTGTCGTTTGGTAACACGCTTACCGTTTAATACTACACCGTTGGTGCTTCCCATGTCTTCAACATAGTAATGTTGAAGTTTCAAAAAGACTGCATGTTCTCCACTCACAGTCGGATCTTCAAGGTGTATGTCATTCTGCGGTTTACGCCCAACCGTGGTGCGATCCTTGTTTAGCTGATACTCCCTGATTACCGCACCTTCATGGGTTAAAATCAAACGTGCCATCGATAATTAATCCTTATTCTTTACTTTCATCAGACTGCTGTTCTACTTCGTCGTTTTCGATTTCCTGACTTGCTCCGGGAGGCAATCCTAACTCATCAGAAAAGGCTTCGTGCAAGGTAATGAGTATGACCGACACATTATCCGTCCCGCCTTTGTCATTAGCCATTTCAATTAGCTTTTTCGTGGCATCCTCCATGTTGGCACGATACTCCAAAACAGTTTCCAGGATCTCGCCATCAGTAACAAGGTCAGTAAGGCCGTCTGAACATAATAAAAATACATCATCTTCATCAAGTTCTTCGGTAGTGACGTCCACTTCCACCTCGGGGGCAATACCCAGTGCACGGGTTATCAGGTTACGGCTGGTGGAAATCAGGGCCTCTTCCTGACTCAGATAACCATTGTCGACCATCTCCTGAACCAGGGAATGATCCTGTGTAATTTGAGACAACTCGGCATTTCTCAACCGGTAAATCCTGGAATCACCAACATTGGCCCAGGTGACAAGGTTTTCATGAAAGAGCGTCAGGACAATGGTAGTACCCATGCCTGCACATTCAATGCGTTCCTGAGCCTGTTCAAATATCTCTTCATTGGCATAGATAACGGATTCACGGACTGCGTCTTCACACTTGATGACCTTGGTTTCAAGCATTTCAGGGGTCAACACATCCAGTAATGCGTCATGGATAGAAGTGACCGCCAATTCACTGGCAACTTCACCCGCATTGTGTCCGCCCATGCCATCAGCCAGCATCACCAGGCCAAGCTCACTGTCCCAGCGTATACAATCTTCATTATGCTCACGGCTCAAGCCAACATCAGTCATCCCGTGAATTGCTAATTTCAGCCCTTTTGTTAACACGCTATGTATACCTTATTTAATCGAACCATTTGCCAGTTCTTTTACCGTTACCAATTACAATCTCTCCAGGCAGCGTTCAATAGCGCTGGAGAATCGTTCCCCTGAGTCAAATCTTTTTGTCGCATCTTTTGCCAATGCCTTGTTAATTATTCGGCTGACACAGGCCGGTAAGTCGGGCCTGAATAATCTTACATCAGGGTGTTTCTCATTAGCGATTTTATACATCAAACTCGCCAGTGACTCACCAATAAATGGCAATTCACCCGTCAGCATCTGGTACAAGGTAACCCCCAGTGAAAACAAATCTGAACGCCCATCAACCTTCAGGCCAGCCAGTTGTTCAGGAGACATATAGGAGGGACTGCCCAGTATTGTTCCTGTTTTTGTTTTACTCGAATCGGTCAAACAGGCCACACCAAAGTCCGTGACCTTGAGTACCCCCGTATCACGATCATAAATAATATTAGCTGGTTTCACATCACGGTGTATAACACCGTTTTGATGGGCATATTCCAGGGCATTGGCTACCTTCAGCACACACTCAAATACTTCTTTGGCGGGTAACAGGTTTTCACTCTTGCAGTATGCAAGCAGGTTTTCACCCTTCAGGTAATCCATGGCGATATAAGACAAGTCCTCATCCTCACCCACATCATCTATCGTCACAATATTGGGATGGTTTAACCGCCCTGCTGTTTCAGCCTCTCTGAAAAAGCGCTCTTTGACTTCATCCAGTTTTTCACCTTCAAACTCCTGGGCCAGTACCATGGTCTTGATAGCTACGGTACGGCCAATCTTTGGATCCTTGCCCAGGTATACCATCCCCATGGCTCCCCGTCCCAGTTCACGCTCGATGGTATAACGACCCAACATGGGTTTCTGTACCCCGGAGTTTTCCAGTATCAAAGTTGAACCAAGGTTAGCAGCAGCGGCATTACTCATCACATAGCTGTTGGAAGCCTCTTTTGAACGTTTTACCCGGTCGTTGATATCACGATAGTTTGCATTTTTCTGCTGAATATACTCGAATACGGAAACCGCCTTGTTGAACTGGCGCTTACGTTCGTAATCCAGTCCCAGGTTATAAAGGTATTCAAATACCGTATCGTTTACAGAACATTTTCGATAACGCTCAAATGCCTGATCCAGTTTATTCTGGGTATGAAAAGATTGGCCAAGCAAAAGGTTTGCGTTGGATAACTCTTCCTGAATACGACCGACACTGGAAGCAACCAGGTGTTTAAAGCTCAGAACTAAATGTCCAATCACTAATGCTGCCAGGGGAACCATTAAGGGTATCCAGGTGGAACGACCAATCATCAGAATAAAGTGTGTATTCAACAAGCCAAGTACCAGCACCACCGTGAATGCCAGGCCGGTACTAAAGCGAAAACGAGGCAGAACAAACATCAGGTATAACCCAATCAGCAGCAATACCAGGACCTGGATCCAGGGTCCAGAAGCAGGTACTCGATATAAATCATCATTCAACAAACTTGAGACAGTATGCGCAGTAAATTCAACCGGTGTCAGCGGTTCGCCAATGGGTGAATCCAGTTTTACCCTCGCCTGTCTCTGGGTGAAACCGATAATGACAGCCTTATCACGGAATGAGCGTTGTGCGACCTTATTATCGATCAGATCGAGAATCGAATAGGTTTTAAAAGGAGACTGATTATTCTTGCCCTGGTAGAAATAAGGATAAACACGATATTTCTTGTCTGTGGCGATGGGTGAATGGGCGATCGTCATGGCGCTACCCAATTTGACCTTGATGTCATCAGCGGTCAATCGTAAATAACGGGCGACTATCATTAACGAAAACGATGGGATGTAGTCCTGCCCATACTGCATTAGCAAGGGTTCACGTCGCGCCTGTTCCTGTTGATTGAGTCCGGTATTCATGAGCCCAATTGCGGTCACATATCGGCTCAGCTCAGGGATGGGGGAATAGATGTAGTCAGTCACCGGTACCGGGTTTGGAATAAAGAGTTTTGAGATCCAGCTGCGTCTTTCGGGAATATTGGTCACCTTGACCGTAAAGCGGCGCAATTCTACCGGCACCGTCTGGGACTCATTAGGCTCATCGTTTGACGACAAATCATAGGGGGTCGCCAATACGACCGGACCTGCACGTTGCAGGCTTTTGGCAAATAAATTATCCGTATCCAGCCCGTCCTCGGCATTTCGCAGTAAACCCTGTACATAGCGGGAGTTGGCCTTGCTGTGGCTGAGTGCACTTTTGAGCTTTTCGATGTACTTGAGACCATAGGTACTCTGGCGGGTGT
>JASFLL010000188.1:0-4494 GCA_050118115.1 Thioalkalispiraceae bacterium | reverse complement strand
GAGGCCCTGCAAAACGGGGTACCGTTGATCGTCCTCATTGATATTGAGGTCGAAAAAGAACGTAGCTGGTGGTTAAATGAAGAAGTTGCCGAGTTACAGCAGGGTTACCTGTTGCTTTACCACGCATTGACGGAAAAATACATCGTCAATAATCTCAACAGTGGGGCACAGGAAAACTATGACAGCTTACATAATGCGGTGGCTGCACTGGGAAAAGTGCAGTCCCTCCCCATCCTGGATGCGAAGCTGGTCAGCCCCGGCTCGGATTACCAGGTCCGGCTGCATACTTATCTGGATCTGGAATCATTACCGGCTCCGATGCGTCCGGTAGCCTATATTTCATCGCAGTGGCGACTACAGAGTGACTGGTACGAATGGCCCTTACAGCCTTAAAACGATTGTTTTCGGGTGCCAAACCGATCATTGCCCTGATCGTTTTGATCCTGACTGCGCTTGGCATGCTCAGTGATGCCATCCATGGCTCCACTAACCTCGATACGCTGTTTACGACCTTATTGATAATAAACGTCCTGGCCATCATTTTGCTGGTTGGCCTGATCATTAAAAATCTATACAGCCTGCTTAGATCACTAAAACGCAATATCACTGGCTCGAGACTGACAGCCCGGCTGGTCCTGCTGTTCGCACTGATGTCATTCATTCCAGTGAGTGTTGTTTATTACTTTTCACTGGACTTTTTAAAACAGGGAATCGACAGCTGGTTCTCGGTGCGCGTAGAAGGGGCGCTGGATGATGCCCTGGAGTTGAGTAAGGCTTCACTGAATATACGTAAACGCGAACTACTGCGCCAGACCAAGCAGATCTCAAAAGAGTTTAACCATATACCGGATGCACTGACTGCCCTGTCGATCAACGATATTCGAATTAATCTGGGCGCAAGCGAACTCACCCTGTTTAATTCAAAGGGCAACATCATAGCGTCCAGTAGTGATGAATCATCGAAACTGATACCCGCGGAGCTGGATGAAACCATACAAACGTATTTGAGCCGGGACAATGATTATGTCGGTATTGAGCCTTTACGTGATGGCAGTATCTATGTCATTCGTGTCGCCATTCTCATCCCCAGTGCCGATCCGGTTGGCGAGCCACGCATCCTGCAAAGCACATTCAATATTACCGAGCGTATAAACAACCTGGCGAAAAGTGTTCAGGAGTCCTATACCGTCTATCGTGAAAGAGTTTACTTTCGTGAATCATTGAAAATATCGTTTATCTTTACTCTCTCGTTAGTACTTTTACTTTCGATCCTAATGGCCATCTGGGTTGCATTTTATTTTGCCGATCGTCTGGTACAACCCATTCGTGACCTGGTGGATGGTACCCAGGCCGTTGCAGAGGGTGATTACCGTAAAAAGCTACCTGTACCCGGTAAAGATGAGCTGGGCTTCCTGGTCCGTTCCTTTAACCAGATGACGCAAAAGATTGCCATGGTCACGGACGAGGCTAACCGTAGCCAGCAACAACTGGCCGAACAACATGCATATCTGGAAGTCGTCCTGACCAATCTCTCCTCGGGCGTCATCACACTTGATCAGGATAGACGAATCCATACCTGTAATGCGGCGGCAAGTCAGATTCTTGGATTGCAATTAGAGCCTTATGAAGGATTTTCCCTGAATAAACTGACCCATGAACAACCGCAGACCTTGTTATTTATTGACATGATACTTTCCCACCTGGACAGCCAGGATATGGACTGGCAGGAAGAGATCACCTTTTTCAACGCGACCGGTCGCCAGGTACTGCTTTGTCGCGGTAGCTCACTACCAGAAGTGGACAAGTCCAGTGAGGGCAGCGGTTATATCATCGTGTTTGATGACATCACCAACCTGGTTCAGGCGCAAAGGAACGCCGCCTGGGGTGAAGTGGCACGGCGTCTTGCCCACGAAATTAAAAATCCTCTGACGCCAATACAGTTATCTGCGGAACGCCTGCGACACAAATACCTGGACAAGATGCCCACCAAAGATGCTGAACTACTTGATCGCTCAACACACACTATCATTCAGCAGGTCGAGACCTTAAAAGAGATGGTAAAAGCCTTCTCCGATTATGCGCGTATGCCTAACATCGAACTGCAGCCGACCGATCTGAATGCCATCATCATGGAAGTCTCAGACCTGTATCGCAATAATGACTACCGCTGCCCTATCAAGCTCAATCTCGATGAAGCGACCCCTGAGATCGACGCCGATGATGGTCGTATTCGTCAGTTGTTACATAACCTGATCAAAAACGCCCTGGAGGCAATGCATGAACAGAGCGAACCCTGGCTTGAGATCAGTACCCGCTGCATGGAAAAGGAAGCCTGTAAATTTGTCGAATTACGGATAAACGACAATGGCGCCGGCATCCCGGAGGAACTAATGGGGGAATTGTTTGAGCCCTACGTCACCACCAAGCCCAAAGGTAGTGGACTGGGCCTCGCCATCGTCAAGAAAATTATCGAGGAGCACGGTGGTATGATATGGGCTGAGAATAATGAGCTGGGAGGCGCCTCGATTGTGATACGCTTACCGGTAAACAAGGATCAGCAGCAAAACCTGAATATCGATATACTAAACAGGACCGGTAATTCCGATGCAGCCGCGTGAACAACACTCCAGTCTGGATGAGCGCCAGGAAAATCGTGGGCCACGACCCAATCCCTATATTCTGGTGGTCGATGACGAACCTGATATCCGCAACCTGCTTCAGGAAA
This sequence comes from Thioalkalispiraceae bacterium, assembly GCA_050118115.1. Classification (GTDB taxonomy): domain Bacteria; phylum Pseudomonadota; class Gammaproteobacteria; order UBA6429; family Thiohalophilaceae; genus SZUA-24. The sequence continues at coordinate 1,769 of JASFLL010000188.1, read as the reverse complement.
TCCTTGAAGACGAAGGCTACGAGGTCAGCATTGCAGATAACGGCGAAGCGGCCCGTAAAGCACATCGTGAGCGACGCCCTGATCTCGTCCTGCTGGATATCTGGATGCCTGATGTGGATGGCATTACGCTCCTCAAAGAATGGTCCGATGAGGGTGGCGGCCTGCCGATGCCCGTGATCATGATGTCAGGCCACGGCACCGTCGAGACCGCCGTCGAAGCGACCCGCCTGGGTGCCTATGACTTTATCGAGAAGCCCCTGTCCCTGGCCAAGTTATTACTCACTATCGAACACGCCCTCGAACAGGAAAAACTGCAACGCGAAAACCAGGGATTAAAGCGGCAGTCCCATATTCCCCAGGAACCTACAGGGAGGAGCGCCGTCATGCAGCGCCTGCGTGAGCAGGTCAAACGGATTGCCCAGCATGACACCTGGATCCTGATGACGGGTGAATCGGGCAGCGGTATGAATGTCATCGCGCATTATCTACATGACTGTAGTCCCCACAAGGATCGCCCGTTTATTGAGATTAGCGTGGGTTCGCTGAGTGCGGACAACGCCACCCAGGAATTATTCGGCTATGAAGAAGACGGCAAAATCCATTATGGCCTGCTCGAACAGGCTAATGGCGGTACCCTGTTCCTCAGTGACGTGGGTGACATGGACCTCAACACCCAGGCCAAGTTAAATTCTGCTTTAGAGACCAACACCTTTTTACGGGCTGGTAGTGATGAACCGGTTGAGCTGTTTGTCCGCGTCATCGCCGGCAGCCACTACGATCTGGAACAGCTGATTGAGCAGGGAAAGTTTCGCAAGGATCTGTATTACCAGCTGAATGTGGTCCCCTTGCGTGTGCCGGCATTGCGGGAACACCGCGAAGATGTCCCGGAACTGCTCAACTATTACGTCAACCTGTATGTGGAGCAGGAAAAACTGCCCTACCGGCAGTTCTCCCTGGCTGCACAAAACCGGCTACGCAACTATCATTGGCCGGGCAATATTCGTGAACTCAGTAACCTGGTCCAGCGCCTGTTAATCATCGGTGCCGGTACCGAAATCAGCCTGGATGAGGTCGAACAGGCGCTCGGTGCACAACAACAACCTGTACCCGGTCTGCCCCTGGGTTATGATCGCCCACTGCGGGAAGCGCGCGAGCAATTTGAGAAGGCCTATCTGGAATATCAGTTACGTCAGCATGGCGGCAGTGTTGGCAAGGTGGCCAAGATTGTCGGACTGGAACGCACCCACCTGTATCGCAAATTACGCTCTCTCGATATTGATCCCAAGCAGGTCGGCGATAACGAATAGTGAAAAACGACGCCCATTCTTCTAGAATGAACAGCACTACAGCAACGACTAGTTACGCTATACTTTTGACCAAGACAAGATAATAACAATCTAGCATGAAAATCATTATTCTCGGCGCCGGTACAGTCGGCAGCTCATTGGCCGAACACCTGACCACGGAGGCCAACGATATTACGCTGGTCGATCAAAATGCCGAATTATTGCGAGCCCTGCAGGATCATCTCGATATCCGCACGATCCTGGGCAATGCTTCTTATCCAGACGTCCTGCAGCAGGCCGGAGCGGAAGATGCAGATATGCTCATCGCCGTTACCGACTCAGACGAAACCAACATGATCGCCTGCCAGGTTGCCTACACGATCTTTCACACCCCCACCAAGATCGCGCGGGTCCGTTCACTGGAATATTTGAAGCATGAAAATCTGTTCAGCCAGGAAGCCTTGCCGATCGACGTCCTGATCA
>JASFLL010000187.1:0-4497 GCA_050118115.1 Thioalkalispiraceae bacterium | reverse complement strand
CAATAATATTAGTAATATATTTCGGCCAGTCAGGTTTTTATTTAAGGGGAATCGATCACGATCATGGAGATTAAGGGTCCAACCGGGTCAATTCCCGTCGATATCGAACCTGCACAGGTGCAACCGGGCACGGCCAGCCGTGAGTCGCGCAATGCAGCGGCCACCCCGTCCCAGTCGGTTTTACTGAAATTAAGTCCAAACCTCTTCAAGCTTGGTCAGGTCCTGAATGTGATCGTCGCTAAAGTGGAACAAAACGCCCTGCTATTGACGTTACAGGACAAGATCACTGATCAGAATGGAAACCCACTCAACATTCAGTTACGTGCACCACGCGTAATGGATGCAGAAGTCGGACAGCGTCTGCAGGTTCAGGTCACAGACCTCAAACAAAATATCCCGGATCTGAAAATAATTGATAGCCAACGCCCGCCACTGGTATTAACTGACCTGATAAACCAGGCACAGGCAAAACAACAACCCCTGCAACAGCTGCTTAGTAGTTTGCTACAGGTCAAGTCATCTGAGAATTTACTTGCATCGTTGCCTAAAGAGGTAACCGAAAGAATTGAAACACTCTGGCGTGCCTTGCCGGAACAAAGCCAGTTACAACGTCCAAACAATGTCAAACAGGCCATCCAGTACGCCGGCCCTTTTCTTGAATCACACTTACTGCAACTTGGGCAAAATAATGCTCGTTTTTTTCCGGCAATGGACACCAAAAACAGTTTATTAAGACTGGCTGAAGCATTACGCCAGCAAAATGTTGTTGTTACTGCACGCGACTCACTCAGCACAACCCAGACAACGACAACACAAGCATTGCCAACAACCACATCCCAGGCGTCCCAGGCAAATGTGGCTAATCCTAATCCTGGACAAACAACTCAGGACAATAATATACCTCCACCTGCAGCCAAGGTTGACCCTAATATCCCGGCGCCCCAGGCCAAACACAACACAGCTGTTACAAACATGAATGTGAACCAGATCCTGGATCTATTGACTCATCAGACTGATGGCAGTTTACAGCGCACTCTTACCCAACAACTGCACATGTTGAACACGGATGGTGCGCGGCAGCAACTGATTTTCGAATTACCAATTAAGCACGCTGATGGTGTCGATGTATTCGATATGCGTATTCATCCCGACCAACAAGGTCAGCATCCGGAAATGGAACAGGGCCGACCATGGACGATCATGATGGCATTCGATCTTGATGGCCTCGGGCCGGTACGCGCCCAGATCAGTTTGTTTAATGAGCGAATTTCAACACACTGGTGGGCTGAACAGCAGCAAACCGTAGAACTGTTTCAGCAACACCTGGAGACACTGCAAAACAGGCTCACGCATGTTGGTCTGGAAGTCGATAAAGTGAAATGTCAGTACGGTATACCAAAAGCAAACATAAAACAGGAACAAAAGAGCTTGTACACTGATATCAATCTGGATGAAAAGGTATGAATGACTTTCAACAACAGCGGACCGTCACACTAGCTGTCGCCCTGCATTACGATGAAGTCAACGCACCCGTCGTATCTGCTAAAGGTCAGGATGAGATTGCGCAGAAGATCTACGAGATTGCCAAACACCATAATGTACCCTTGCAGGAAAATCAGGAGCTGGTCAAACTGTTATCGAAAATTGAATTAGGGGAACAGATACCAGAGGCCTTATATCTTGCGGTTGCGGAAATTATTGCCTTTGCCTACTACCTGAAAGGTAAAGTACCAAAACAGACTTGAGAGGTTAACCTTTAACTGGCCTCTTCCAGCCGATTCATCATTTTTATCAATTCAGCCTCGTTTTTGCTGATCCCACACATTGATGAAATCTCATCAACTGCCTTGCCATGTTGAGCGAGATACTTGGCATGGTCATAAGGTTGATTAGCTGAATCGTATAATTCGACCACGGGTGCCTTCTTTTCTGACTTGTTTGAAAGTTGACGTTGACGACGCTCAAGTTCGATCAAACGACTGCCCACGCCAATAGAGGATGTGGTTAACGCACGCAAATCATTACGCACCTGCTTGAGTTCATTTTGCAGCTGCTTGATTTTCCCATAACTACGACGATTTACCCACAGGCTAACCAGCAAAACAATTGCCGACATCGCTACCAGCATCGAAGTGGGATCCTGTAAAACTGATAGTTGCTGCAAAGTTTCCTGTAACATCATGCGTACTCGTCTATGTGGTTGCTATCGTCTTGCTCGTTATCGTGACTTTCATCTTGCTGCTGATTTTTTTTGTTTGAGTGCTGGTCTTTTTTTCTGTCCGCAGGAGAAATCTTCGGCGACTGCTTTGGCCAATTAACGGGATTTGAAGGTTGAACGTTGCCTATTTCTGCCATCAGTCCCTAACAGGGTGACATCTACAATGATGCCACCTCCTGCCACTCCTCATCGGATAGAAGTTTATCAACATCCACCAGAATCAATAACTCATCAGTCTGGTTGGAAACGCCCTGAATGTACTTTGAACTTTCATCGGTGCCCACATTAGGCGCTGTCTCAATTTCGCTGGTACGCAGGTCCACCACCTCAGCAACACTGTCGACCAGGATGCCGACAACATTATCACCTGCTTCAATGATCACGATCCGGGTTGAGTCATCTGCTTCTTTGTCCGGTAATCCAAAACGTTTGCGGGAATCAATGACAGTAACAACGTTACCGCGTAGATTGATAATCCCCATTACATAATGTGGGGCTCCTGGCACCGGCGCAACTTCCGTCATCCGCAGGACCTCCTGTACTTGCATCACCTTGATACCGTATTTTTCATTTTCCAGATAGAAAGTGACCCATTGGGTAACAGCATCATTGGCTTTTTCAGCAGCTTGACTCATTTGTATTCTCCTGTGAGGTATATCTAAATAATTGCCCACATCGGCATGGATTCCAGGTGCCAATTTCCAGTCACTTTCATGCCCTGATCTGAAAGCTGCATTTCTTGTGCCAATTTGCAGGCTGATGATGGAGCTCTCAAATGGGTGATTGGGCAAACTTGGAGGGAGCAACAGGATATATGGCGGTAACCCCGTTTGAGTTCCTCTCAAAACGCCGTGAACGCCGTTTCAGGAGCTTCATCCGTTGTCCTTATAGCGGCTTTATTCTCGAAAATCTTGAATAGGTGCCCGACTGGCGAGTAATTCTGCGAAGGCATTGGCATCGATTAGGGCACACATGTGCTCAATGACGGTTCCTGCTAACCAGCGTCGCTGGGTACGTTGAGTACGCCAGCGGACAGAATCCGGGCTCAGGGTAATGACTTCATTCACTTCATCACAGGCCAGACCGTATTGACAGTCATGAATCATAACCACACGAGTAATACGCTCTTGTGGGTCTGCCCCCGCCAATAGTTGTAATTTATCCGGGGGTAATACGAAACGCGCGGTATCGACCAAAGGTACGGTTTTGTCCAGGTGATTCATGAGGCCGAGATAAAAATCGGCATGACCCGGCATGGCCGTGACATTTGATAAATCGCATTCAACAATCCCATTCAACTCAACCAGGGGGACGGCCAGCGTCAGCCCTGCTACCTTGAATAACATCACCTGAAATTCTGATTCTGCCCACGCCGGTTTACCCAGCATTTCTGCGACAGATTCCTGTTCTTCACTTTCCTCGGCGGCGATGTTCTCAGCCTCGGATATTTCACTCAGGTCATCCTCGACGGCTTGTTCATGGATGGGCTCGGGGGCAACGGGCGGAATGGTTTCGAAAATTCGTGTATCGGCCTGCTGTTCTGTCTCCTGTTCCGGGACAGGTGCGGCTATTATCGGTTCTGGCTGTTCAGATAATGGTGTTATATCACCGTGGAAAATCTGTTGCGGCTCTTCTGGCTGCTGTATCTCATTTTCAGCATAGGCTTCCACGTCGCGCAATAACGATTCAAAGAATGAATCCAGTGCCTGTGATTGATCGACCAGTTTGTTTGAATTCTTTGACATGATTAACGCCTCATCGCCACAATCGATGTGACATTTCCGGGTAGCGTCAGATCGTTTAACAGTTCTACATAGGCCTTACTACCCCTGCTTGATGCAGCAACATGAGTGATGGGCAATCCACGACGACTGGCCTCCCGAAACTGGGTATCCACAGGAATGACCGCACGCCATATCTTGTCATCGTACGTTTCCCGTAATTGCCGCAGGCAGTCTATGGCAGCCCGCGTGCGTCGATCAAACATGGTAGGAATGATTAAATGCTCCAATGGCTCCTTTCTGGCACGCAGTACCATACTAAGAGTATGTAACATTCGCTCAAGTCCTTTCATTGCCAAAAACTCTGTCTGTACAGGAACAAGTAATCGTGACGCTGCAGCTAATGCATTGACCATTAAGATACCTAATAATGGTGGACAATCAATCAGGCAGTAATCAAATTCATCCTTATGTGCCTGAATGGCCTTCTTTATAACCAGACCTTTGCCTTCCTGGGCACCGAGCTGCCGATCCAAGGTCGCAATGGCTGTCGATGAA
>JASFLL010000186.1:0-4500 GCA_050118115.1 Thioalkalispiraceae bacterium | reverse complement strand
ATTCGCATTTTCACTGGTAGTTTCTCTACCGTCCTCAAAAATACTGTTGATCTGATCCTGAAATACCAGCGCCAGTACCAGCAATAATATCGCTGCAGAAATATAAATGGCCGGTTTACCCTGTTTTCTGTATCGCTGTTGTGAAGAAGCAACTTCTGGAGCCGGCTGTTCAGAGTCACCTAACACATCACCTTCTTCGAGCGCCTGATGGGCAAGCAAGTTTATTTGTGCCGGGATTCCTCGTGAGGCCCGGTATATCTTTTTAACCAGCTTCGGTGTAAACGGTGAGCTGCCATTGAATCCAGCCGCAGCCATCCGGTGCTTGAGATATTCAGCTGTACCTTCTTCATCAAACGGCGGAATTTCCATTGTATGGGTAACACGCTCACGCAATGCCCTTACGTCCTTGCTACTGATAATTTTCTCTATTTGTGGCTCACAGAACAGGATAATTCTGAGCAGATTGACATCATTCACATATGTATCGGCCAGATTGAAAATAGCCAGTAAGGCATCTTTTGGTAACTCATGAGCATCATCAATTATTAAAATTGGTGTCTGATCATTATGATGGAACGTTGCTACCCGAGCATATAGCATCTCCTGAAGTTCACCGGCATCCTGGGGTAACTGATGTACACCAAATCCTTGCGCAGCCTGAAACAGTAACTGTTCAGCATCGATCATGGTATTGGCGGCAATTTCACACAGTTGCCAGTCAGGCTCTGCAGTCTGGATAAAGCGTTTTAACAGTGAAGTTTTACCGACCCCATGCACCCCCTGGACGATAAGCAACAAATTACTGTATCGCACCATGTGCTGAAGCATATTGATACGCTGTGCCCGTTCGGCATCAAGATACATAAATTTATCATGGTGGACGGTAGAGAAAGGGGCCTCTTGCAGGCCATAACTTTTCAGATAAGCCGGTTCGAGTCGATCGATGTCTTCGCTGCTATAAGCATTCATGTGTCTTCTTCACCCCGCATGTAAACCACACGGAAACCACGCTTTAATTGTGCGTCACGCACTTTTAACAGCGCGTTCTGGGCCTCTTCTTTAGACGCAAAATGATCCTTTTTGACCCGTCCCGACGATCCCTGGTGCCCCCATTCACGTACCAGCGTCCAACCATTAAGCAAGTCTTCTTGCAATACAAGTTGGTAGAACCGCGGTGACTGGTCCGCATTCGCCATTGTTTGCATGTATACGCGCATAGGCTAACAGATTCGATGTCAGCCTCTATATTAACCTATTAATAAATAGCATAAAAAGTGATTTTCCGCCGTGTTACATGGGTCAGGACTTCTCGCATTCTTTAAAAGCACTGCATAATTCATATGTCCGGATACAGTCTTTGTACGTCGATTCTCACTGGGTCAAACCAGCCTAGGTAAGCTCACTTGGATCAAATATTCTGCGATGCTCCATGATGGCATATCGATCAGTCATTCCAGCTATGTAGTCTGCCACGGCCAGGGCGCGACCGGTTTCACCGATATTTTCTTCATAGCGACTGGCTGTCATTTGCTGCTCAGGGGGTAATAACTTGATATCGTGCATGAATCCGTTAAACAAATCACGCAAGATACGATCTGCCTTGCTAGTCATACGATGTACACGATAATGGCGGTACAGCTCGTTACGCAAAAACCGCTTTAATTCCAGACTTCTTTCGCGCATTTCAGTGCTGAACCCAATTAATGGTGATTGCTGGCTGCGTACCTGTTCTACCGATTCAGGTCCGATATCCCGCAAACGTGCCTGACTGGTCTCAACCAGATCCACAATCAGCTCATTGATCATTCGGCGAATGGTCTCATGGATTAGTCTTCGTCCCTTCAATTTGGGATACTGCGCAATGACGATTTGAAACTGATGATTAAATAAATCCACTTCTGTGAGTTGCTCTATCGTGATAAGCCCGGCGCGCAATCCATCATCAACATCATGATTGTTATAAGCGATCTCATCAGCCAGATTGACCGCCTGAGCTTCCAGGTTGGGTTGTTGCTTTTTAATGAACCTTTCACCTACATCGCCCAACTCCTCGGCCTTGCTTAATGAGCAGTGTTTCAGAATACCTTCTCGTGATTCAAAGGTAAGATTCAGCCCCGGGAAATCTGCATACTTTTTCTCTAGCTCATCAACTGTTCTAAGTGATTGCAGGTTATGCTCAAACCCTCCATAGTTTTTCATACAATTATTGAGCGCATCCTGGCCTGCATGCCCAAACGGAGTATGGCCAAGATCATGTGCCAGGGCAATTGTCTCGGACAAGTCCTCATTTAAATTCAATATCCTGGCAATGGAGCGGGAAATCTGGGCAACCTCGATAGAATGGGTTAATCGAGTTCGAAACATATCTCCTTCATGATTAACAAATACCTGGGTCTTGTACTCAAGGCGTCGAAACGCTGAAGAATGAACGATACGATCGCGGTCGCGTTGATATTCAGTGCGATAGTTAGGGGCAGATTCTTTGAAACGACGACCGCGTGAACTTTCTTCTGTAGCGGCATACGGTGCTAGTTTACTCATAATCAGGTCGAAGCGTGATGGGCAGCTATTGTTTGCCTTAATAAAGCATCATCATAATCAGATGTTATGATGGCCTTGCCAATGGATTCCAGTAATACCAGGCGGACAGCACCCGCCTCAACTTTTTTATCAACTGCCATGTATTTCATAAACTTGTCGTAATCCATACCAACAGGCGAGCGGGTCGGTAAGCGGGCACCATCAATGATATTATCTACGCGATGTACATCTGCTTCGGTCAGTTTTCCCATACGTTTAGACAAGTCTGCCGCCATTAACATACCAGTACCTACAGCCTCGCCATGCAACCATTTTCCATATCCAGTCGCGGCTTCAATTGCATGACCAAAGGTATGTCCCAGATTCAGGATCGCGCGTATTCCACCTTCCTTTTCATCTTCAGCGACGACATCTGCTTTGTTCTGGCATGAACGTTCTATAGCGTAGGCCAACGCAGCCGGGTCTCTAGCGAGCAACATCTGCATATTTTCCTCAAGCCATTCAAAGAAAGGCAAATCACGAATCAACCCGTACTTAATTACTTCGGCAATACCTGCACTCAACTGGCGATCATCCAGTGTATTTAGCGTATCCGTATCCGCCAGCACACAACGCGGCTGGTGAAAAGCACCGAGCATGTTTTTGCCTAATTCATGATTTACCCCGGTCTTACCACCGACCGACGAATCTACCTGTGCCAGCAGGGTGGTCGGTATCTGTATAAAAGGTACACCACGCTGGTAACAGGCGGCAGCAAAACCGGTCATATCGCCGACTACGCCACCCCCCAGGGCAACCAGGGTACATTTACGCTCAAATCGATTTTCCAACAGGGCATCAAAAATGCGGTTCAGTATTTCGAGATTTTTATATTGCTCCCCATCTGGCAGGATTACCTCATGCACATTAAAACCGCTAAACATGCTCCTGGCCTTGGCAAGATATAATGGCGCAACCGTCTCGTTACTGACGATCATCACCTGGTGGCCAATAACATATGGCGCGACCAGATCAGATTGACCGATCAAGTCATTGCCAATAAAAATCGGGTAAGCGCGTTCGCCGAGGTCTACATTCAAGGTTTGCATAAAAAATATTTCATATCAGGACCAGATATTGTCGCCTAATTATAAGCAATTTGGCTCGGGAAATCCGCTATCTATCTTGAATACCTATCTGTAATCTGTAAGAGGCTTTAGGAGACAGGCTTATCGATGTCACTCAACTGTTTTTGTAGAATATTTGCTGATGCTGTACTGTTTTTACGCTGTGTATCGAAAACAAGGTCGGCTACTTCCAGATACCAGGGTTCACGCTCCCTGATAAGTGCCTCGAGTTTTTGCCTTGGGTTTTCTGTCTGTAGTAACGGTCGATTTTTATCGTGTGAAGTGCGTTTGATCAGTTCATCTACATCTGCCTTGAGATATACCACTAATCCACGCTGTTTTAACGCCTCACGATTCTCAGGGTTAATAACCGCACCGCCTCCCGTCGCCAGAACGATCCCGCGACGCCGGGTGAGGTCATCAATCATGGCCTGTTCGCGCTGACGAAAACCTGTCTCACCCTCAACATCAAATATCCACGCAATCGTAGCCCCGGTTTTAGCTTCGATCTCATGATCACTATCGAGAAATTCATAGCCCAGTAATTTCGCCAGCTGACGGCCAATCGTGGTCTTACCCACCCCCATTGGTCCTACCAGAAAAATGCTTTGTCCTGATTCCATGGGGTTATTGTAACAAAGCCAGGCTTTGTAGACTGCAATAACAAAGCCCCCTCCTTAACAGGAAGGGGCTTCAGGTCAATATGATTTTGTTAGATAGTGATGTCTTGTTTGACAATCTTGGGCGTCACGAAGATCAGCAGTTCAGATTTGTCGTCGTTTTCGGATCTGGCCCGGAACAACCAGCCAATCAGTGGTAAATCCCCCAACAATGGTACGCGGGTAACGGTGTC
>JASFLL010000185.1:0-4513 GCA_050118115.1 Thioalkalispiraceae bacterium | reverse complement strand
AGCCAGACTGACGCAGCTTCACATAATTTAAGTACGGCACTGCCTATGTTCTATGCCAATGCCATGATTGGTCGTAACGAGGGTTTATCTGCCAGCCTCGGTGCCAGTCATATCGAATATGATCAATATTATGCGCTGGATTACAAAGCGAAACTCAGTTACCAATGGCAAAACGGCTTCGGTATGGAAGGGGGCTGGCAACATCAGGAGTTGAGTATTGATGGTAACCAGTTCCAGGCCGATATCGAGAAAAAAGGCCTGTTTCTTGATTTGAACTATCGTTTCTAGTTTCTCTTCAGCGGTCATGGCCTGCCCGCGCCAGGCACCAGACCTCCACATATTTCACCCCATTGTTTTTCAACAGTCTGCTAAGCTCTTCGACGGTACTGCCGGTGGTCATGACGTCATCGACAATAGCGATAGCGGGATAATCAATTTCCTTTACCAGTTTAAAGGCCTGTTTGAGGTTCGTCCTTCTTGCTTTGCCTGAGAGACTGGACTGTTCCAGGGTATTTTTGACTCGCGCAACATGATTTATCAAAAGCGGCAGTTTGCACTGCCGGGCGAGCGGGCGGGCCAGCTCAAGGGCCTGATTGAAGCCTCGTTGCCGTAGACGGCGTGGGTGCAGTGGGACGGGTAAAATGGCATCAATCCTGAGCATATCGCCTTCCTTGATCTGCATAATCAGTTGCTCGCTAAGCATCTGGCCAATTGCCAGCTGACGCTGGTATTTAAAGCTGGCAATCAACTGGCGGACGGGCTCTGCATAAGCAAAGGGCGCGATGACCCGATCGAAATGGGGTGGTCGTGTCAGGCAGGGACCACAGTGCAGACGGGTATTAGAAAAACCGGCTAAATCGATACCGCATTGCTGGCAAACCGACGAATAACGGGGTAGATCCTGGCAACAATGATTACAGATCAGTCTGGATGCTTCGGGCAGGAAGCTTTCGCCACACAAATAGCACTCATGTTCGGCGTAACTGGATAGGCTATTAATTAACCGCTTGTAAACCATATATTTCCCTATACGTTGACATGAAATGTCACACCGCTAACATCCTGTCAGCAACAGGATCCTAACACAGAGAACAGATTCCACCGAGAACAAAGCCGTGACAGAGCCCCAGCAAATGACGCGCATCATCAGCGCCAGTTCAGCACGCCGTAGTGCGGCTATATTCAATTATGGCAATTTACTCGCCATTATTTTTCCCATGCCAATCGGCGTGCTCTGGTTCGCCGCCTCGATCGCGGTTTACATCATTTTTCGGCATCACGCCAATCCGCGGGTCGGACATTATACGCAGTGGGCTGCCTACCGTTTTTATGGCCTGGTCGGCCTGGTCGTGGTGGTCGCAACCTTTTACGGCAGATCATTACTAGACTGGTTGATTACCTGGGCCGTTGTCGCTGCCATTTTGATCCCCTGGACACTTTACGATCTATACCTGATTTATAAAAAAGAAAACTGGCAGGATACGGAAGTGGCCGAGCATGACGAGACACATCAGGAAAATAATTAAGGACACAACATGAGTACCACGATAGAGAATTTAAAAAAAGATGTTCGCTATGACTGGCAGGACTCCGAGATTGAAGCACTCTACAGTCAGCCATTTTCGGAGTTGATGTTTGCTGCCCAAACAGTACACCGCCAGCACTTCAATCCCAATGAAGTACAGGTTAGTACGCTTCTGAGCATTAAGACAGGCAAATGTTCGGAAGATTGTGCCTATTGTCCTCAGAGTGTTCGATACGATACGGAGCTGGAAACCGAGCCCTTATTACCGCTTGATGAAGTGATAAAAGCAGCCAGGACTGCCAGACAAAATGGTGCTTCTCGATTTTGCATGGGGGCGGCATGGCGTCGACCGAAAGACAGGGACCTGGATAAAGTTATTGATATGGTCAAGGCGGTTAAACAGGAAGGACTGGAATCCTGTTTAACATTGGGTATGTTAACTGAACAACAGACACAGCGTCTCAAAGACGCGGGGCTGGATTATTACAATCACAACCTGGATAGTTCGCCGGAATACTATCAGGAAATTATTACCACACGTACCTATCAGGATCGCCTTGATACCCTGGAACATGTTCGGAATGCCGGGATCAACGTCTGTTGTGGTGGCATTCTGGGAATGGGCGAAACCCGTAAAGATCGTATCGGTTTGCTAAGAGAACTGGCTAACCAGAATCCACACCCGGAGTCCGTGCCAATTAACATGCTGGTCAGAGTCGAAGGAACGCCATTAGAAGCTGCACAAGATTTTGATCCCTTGGAGTTTGTGCGTTCCATTGCGGTGGCCAGAATCCTGATGCCTGCCTCGCATGTCCGTTTATCAGCTGGACGTGAAGAAATGAGTGATGAAATGCAGGCCCTGTGTTTTCTCGCGGGAGCCAATTCAATTTTCTATGGTGAGAAACTGTTAACAACCCCAAATCCATCAGCGAACCATGATATGGAGTTGTTTAAGAAGCTTGGCATTGAGGCTGTGTAGTGGTTTTCAGTGAAACAACCAGAATTAAAAGATTATTTACAACAACAAAAAAACGATCACCGTTATCGTCAGCGCCTGGTCGTGGAAAGTCCCCAGGGCGTTGATCTTTCTATAGGTGGAAAAAAATATCTAAACTTCTGTAGCAATGATTATCTTGGTCTTGCCAGTCATCCTCATGTCATCGAGGCATTGATTAACGGGGCCCGTAAGTACGGAGCGGGCAGTGGTGCGTCACATCTGATTAATGGCCACAGCCTTGCCCATCATCAGCTGGAAGAGGAGTTGGCGGAGTTCGTTGGTCGTCCCCGTGCCCTGCTTTTCTCGACAGGCTATATGGCAAACCTAGGTGTGATCAGTGCATTGCTTGGTAAAGGGGATGTGGTTTTTGAAGATCGTCTGAACCATGCTTCCTTACTCGATGGTGGCCTGTTGTCCCAGGCACGTCTACAACGTTTCCAACATAATGATCTAAGAGACCTGGAAATAAAACTTGGCGATAGCAAGGCAAAAACAAAATTAATCTGTACGGATGGTGTATTCAGCATGGACGGCGATGTCGCCGATGTAAAACAACTTGCCATGCTGGCTAGACAACATGAAGCCTGGCTCATGGTCGACGATGCCCATGGACTTGGTGTGGTGGGTAAAAATGGTCGAGGTATTCTCGAATCTGCTGGCGTTGCAGTAGAGGATGTGCCTGTACTGGTAGGGACTTTAGGCAAAGCATTTGGAACCTTCGGTGCCTTCGTCGCGGGTGACGATGACCTTATTGAAATGTTGATTCAACGTGCCCGCAGTTATGTCTATACCACCGCATTACCCCCCGCAATCGCAGAAGCAACACGCATTAGTATCAAACTAATGGATGGTGAGGCGTGGCGACGGGATAAACTGGCAGACAACATCAGTTACTTTAAACAGCAAATTAACAAACTCGACCTGCCTGATACTAACTCTAGTACAGCGATTCAGCCCATTATGATCGGTGAAGTTGAAGCAGCGATGAAACTGAGCGCAAGCTTGAAGGAAGCGGGGTTACTGGTTTCGGCCATCCGACCACCTACTGTACCGGAAGGTACGTCTCGATTACGTATCACCTTATGTGCAGAACATAGTCAGCAGCAAATTGATCGGCTAATCAGCACTATTAGTGAAAACATAGTACAAAAACAGCCATGAATAATTCTATTGTACATACTGATACTTTCGGAAATGGGCCACGGATGATTTTTTTTCATGGCTGGGGTATGCATTCCGGAGTATTTAAACCTGTTGTCGATGAATTACAGGCGTACTTTAAAATAGTACTGGTCGATCTACCTGGCCATGGTCTGAGTCAGCCCTTTGCTGGATTTGGTGACATTGATAAATGTTCGGAGTATCTGTTTGAATACTTACAGGCACAAATAGACGATAAGGTTATTTTGTGTGGCTGGTCTACCGGAAGCCTGATTGCCCAGCAGTTAGCGATACGTTATCCAGAATTAGTATCCAGACTTGTTCTGATCACCGGAACACCAGCCTTCGTGAAAAAACCAGACTGGTCCTGTGCAGTCGATATCGAGGTACTGGAAAAATTTCGGAACGATTTATTGAGTAACTTCGACAAGACGCTTAATCGCTTTCTTGCCTTGCAATTCATGCATAGTGATGGGCAAAAGGAGAACCTGCGCCTGGCAAAAGAATTAGTGTTTGCCAGGCCCACGCCTGACCTGGATATGTTGCAAGCTGGATTGCAATTACTAAAATCCACGGATCTTCGTGACCAGCTTGCGGACATCCAATGTCCGGTTCTGATTTTGAATGGTGAACGTGATTCCCTGGTACCAACTAGCTCAGCAAGATATCTCGCTGAAGAAATAAGTCAGTCTAAAGCGATTATTTTCAAATCCTGCGGGCATGCCCCATTTCTTTCCCATGGCAAACAATTTATCCAATATGTAAAAGCGTTTTTAACATGAATCCTGAAATCCTGATTGACAAAAGACTTGCGCGCCTTGCCTTTGAAC
>JASFLL010000184.1:0-4519 GCA_050118115.1 Thioalkalispiraceae bacterium | reverse complement strand
TTCTGTAGCCGATCCGGTTAGTATCGGCGATTTTATGCAGGTCTTTTTTGGTCTAGCCATCATTATCATTGCTATTTTTGCCATGGCGTGGGTGATTAAGCGGACTGGTTATGTCAATACACGCGCTAATGGCCAGTTGAAAGTGATTGGTGGCTTGACCCTGACACAGCGGGAGAGATTGTTATTGGTGCAGGTAGGGAAGAAACAACTCCTGATTGGTGTGGCGCCAGGCAGGATTTCAACCTTGCATGAGCTGGATGAAAACATAGATCTCACGGCAGAGGTAAAACCACACATGGAAAGTTTTGCGAGTAAATTACAGTCTATGTTACGCGGTGAGAAGCCATGAATCGCAATGTAAAGCGAGCATTATCTCTGTTGCCAATAGTTGTATTCCTGATGTTGATACCTGTCTCGGGTTTTGCTGCCGAGGGTTTTCCTGCTATTACAGTGACCAAAGAAGCGGGAAGTGAAACTTACTCGTTAAGTATTCAGGTTCTGATCCTGATGACCCTGCTGACACTGCTACCAGCTGCGGTCATGATGATGACTTCATTTACACGCATTATCATTGTGCTTGCGATACTCCGCCAGGCAATCGGGTTAGTACAAACTCCTTCATCGCAAACCTTAATCGGCCTTGCCCTTTTTCTAACATTTTTTGTCATGGCGCCAGTACTAGAAAAAATCAATGATATTGCCTTGCAGCCATATATGGCTGAAAAGATCGATCTGGAAACAGCGGTCAAGAAAGCTAGTGAACCTTTAAAAACATTTATGATTGCCCAGACGCGAACTAACGATTTATCCATGTTTGCTGATATTGCCGGGATAGAACGACCCAAGGATATCAAGGACATCCCATTCCGTGTCTTAGTTCCTGCTTTTGTGACCAGTGAATTGAAAACAGCGTTCCAGATCGGCTTTTTATTGTTTATTCCTTTTTTGATTATAGATTTGGTTGTGGCGAGTGTACTTATGTCTATGGGTATGATGATGTTATCACCCATGATTATCTCTTTACCTTTCAAGATCATGTTATTCGTCCTGGTTGATGGCTGGAATATTATCATGGGGACCCTGGCCTCAAGTTTCGTTACTTAAGCTGTATTGGGTAGGAAAATGACACCTGAAACGATAATAAATATTTTTCAGAACACTCTGGAAGTGATCTTAATAATATTACTTATAGTTTTAATTCCAGCATTGGTCGTTGGTCTGATCGTCAGTATGTTTCAGGCGGCGACACAAATTAATGAGATGACCCTGAGTTTTATCCCGAAATTGATTGTTACTGTTTTAACTTTAATGATTGCAGGTCCCTGGTTATTAAACCTGGTGATTGAATATACACGTGATCTGATTCAAAACATTCCTTACCTGATAGGTTAGGCGGAAGCAGAAGATGGTATTTACAAGCAGTGAAATTACAACATATGTTGGTTCCTTGTTGTGGCCGCTTTTTCGAGTTGCCGGCATGGTGATGACTGCGCCAGTATTTGCTGCGAAAACTGTCCCAGTCAGGGTGCGTCTGGGATTGAGCGTGGCAATCACCGTTATGATTTTACCCTTGATGCCAGCTCCACCCTCGGTTGAATTATTCAGTCCAACCGCTTTCTTTTTAATTGCACAACAGCTGCTGATTGGTGTGTTCATGGGGTTCACGTTACAGATAGTACTTTCAGCGATTATTACTGGCGGGCAGGTTGTTGCCATGCAAATGGGTCTCGGTTTTGCTGCCATGGTCGATCCACAAAACGGTGCACAAACACCGGTACTCAGTCAGTTTTATGTCATCATGGTAGTCCTGGTGTATCTGGCCATGAATGGCCATCTAGTTTTGATCGAGGTCCTGGTCGATAGCTTTAAAACCATGCCTGTTTCTATGCATGGTCTGGTCCCTGAGCATTTTAATCAGCTGGTACATTGGGCAGCTATTCTGTTCTCCGGCGCACTCGCCATGGCAATTCCGGCGATTGCGTCATTGTTAATTGTTAACTTTACCTTTGGCATCATGACGCGTGCCGCGCCGCAAATGAATATCTTTGCAATTGGATTTCCACTGACCATGTTGTTGGGTTTCGGGGTTGTGTTTGCAACATTACCGAGCATCGTTCCGCAATCATCCAATCTGTTCACCAATGCTTATCGCTTGCTAAAAGCGGTTGTGGGAGGTGTCTGAACATGGCAGAAGACAGCGGTCAGGAACGCACCCAGGAGGCGACCCCGCGCCGTAAACAACAGGCGCGTGAACGGGGGCAGGTAGCTCAATCCCGTGAGCTCAATACCATGTTAATGTTATTAAGTGCCGGTCTGGCAGCGGCGATGGTAGGCCCCTATACCGTCCGACGTATACTTGACATTATTCGTACTTATTTTTCGGTAGACCGAAATGCGATCTATGATACTGCTGCATTGCCTCAACATTTTTCCAACGCAGTGGTTGACGCACTGTTTGCGATTTCTCCTTTTTTTATCATCCTGACTATTGCTGCTATTGCAGGACCCATACTCATGGGTGGTTTTAACTTCAGCGGTAAGGCAGTCTCATTCAAATTTGAAAAACTCGATCCGGTCAAAGGTATGCAGCGAATATTTGCCTGGCGCGGACTGATTGAACTCCTGAAGGCATTGCTCAAATTTGTTTTTATCGGCACTGTTGCAATTATTTTTCTTTACGGAAAATCCGATTCCTATATTGGACTCGGATATGAAACCCTGCAGTCTGCGATTGCCCATACCAGTAACCTGTTAATCTGGGGTTTCATCACAATTTCCGCAACCATGGTGATCATTGCGATTGCGGATGTTCCATTCCAGTTATGGGATCACAATCAACAGTTAAAAATGACTCATCAGGAAGTCCGGGATGATAACAAGGATACTGAAGGCGATCCTGAGCTACGGGGCCGAATTCGCAGACAGCAACGTGAAATAGCCCAACGCCGTATGATGGCTGAAGTGCCTAAAGCGGATGTTGTAATTACTAACCCTGAACATTATTCCGTTGCTTTGAAATATGATCAGTTGTCAATGGGTGCACCGATAGTGGTTGCCAAGGGTGTCGATATCATTGCGATGCAAATCAGGAAGATTGCTAAAGAATACGATGTCATGATCGTTGAGGCACCGCCACTCGCACGCGCCCTGCATCATACCACTGAACTGAATGCAGAAGTCCCTGCGGGCTTATATCTGGCAGTTGCGAAAGTGTTGGCTTATGTCTTCCAGCTCAAACAAAGATCAGGAGCCAATACTCAGCGCTCAGCACGCCTGGATGATTTACCAATTCCAGATGATATGAAATACGATGAGTGATTAAAGGAAAATGGCAGAGCAAGCAGCAATTTTAACTTCAATCAGGAATGTCAGTCGCTCAGGTCTGGGTGCGCCACTCCTGATGTTGATGATGATGGCGATGATCATCATCCCGATGCAGCCATTTGCCCTGGATATTATGTTTACCTTTAATATCTCGCTGGCACTGATTATTCTGCTGGTAACTATCTATACCAAACGTCCACTGGACTTTGCATTATTTCCAACTGTCCTGCTGGTCAGTACCTTATTACGACTGGCGCTAAACGTGGCATCGACTCGTGTTGTGTTACTGGAGGGACATACCGGCTCTGATGCTGCGGGCCAGGTGATCAAGGCCTTTGGCGAATTTGTGGTCGGTGGTAATTATGCCGTTGGCCTGGTTGTTTTTCTTATCCTGGTTATCATCAATTTCGTTGTTATCACCAAGGGTGCGACGCGTATATCGGAAGTCAGTGCCCGGTTTACTCTTGATGCCATGCCAGGTAAGCAGATGGCCATCGATGCAGATTTAAATGCCGGCCTGATTGATCAGGATGATGCACGTCGACGGCGCGATGAAATTAGTGCCGAGGCAGAATTCTATGGCTCAATGGACGGTGCCAGTAAATTTGTCCGTGGTGATGCGATTGCCGGCATCCTTATTCTGTTGATCAATATTATCGGTGGACTTGCCATAGGAATTGCACAACATGATTTAACCTTTGCACAGGCAGCCAGATTTTATACCTTGCTTACTATCGGTGATGGTCTGGTTGCGCAAATTCCTGGTCTGTTGCTCTCGACTGCAGCCGGTATCATTATCACGCGTGTATCCAGTTCTCAGGACATGGGTGAGCAGATGCTTCACCAGCTGTTCAAGAATCCGCGTTCACTGGGCGTCACCGCAGGTATTCTCGCGATTATGGGACTGATACCGGGTATGCCCAACTTAACGTTCCTATTAATCTCAGCCATTTGTGGTTTGGGTGCATACTGGATTACTCAACACAATAAGCGTTTGGCTGAAGAGATAGCTGCACCCGAAGAACAGACGGCCCCTCCTGAAACCACAGAACTCAGTTGGGACGATGTTCAACCACTGGACTCTGTCGGTCTTGAGGTAGGTTATCGCTTAATCCCCATGGTGGACAAGCAACAGGGCGGGCAATTAATGCCGCGGATTCGAGGGGTACGTAAAAAACTATCTCAGGAACTGGGT
>JASFLL010000183.1:0-4520 GCA_050118115.1 Thioalkalispiraceae bacterium | reverse complement strand
GTTGCTGAGCCTAATAAGATGGAGCATTTCTATTCTGGTGTCGATTATATATAGCTAAACCCTGTGCAAAGTGCAATTCATTCGTTATCCGGGACTGGGTAAAAATTTACCCACCTGTGGAATTAGTGACCCAGGGTGGTTTTACTATTAATGGAGGGCCTTTCAGGTTAGCAAGCACTTATCTGCCGGGTACAAAATCACCCACACAGTATACACCGGAGACTCTCTGTCAGTGTTCAATCAGCCCTTAGGTTGGTAAACAGCCAGCTGGCATGGCTGTTGCAGCCCATCATTCAGAGCGCATTCGGTATCCTGCGCTGCAATGCTGTATTTGTGATTAGTTGTGTTCGAGTGGTGCAGGAAGTCCATATCAACAGTGATGCAAGTCATATGATTGTCCGAATCCATAGGTCCATAGGACCGAACTAATGCATGCAATCAGCGGAGCTTCGTATGTTCCTCCGGCTGGCAGTAATCGGTGAGATTGGCAGCATAATCGCTACATCCATATATAGGGAAGAACGTGCCTGATAACGACGACAAAGATGATGATGTCATCTCCGTTGCCGAGGAGATAGCCCGTTATCTGAAAGGCCGCCAGCAAGTGGCTGACACCATTGATGGTATTGCCGAATGGTGGATTATACGGCAACGCATCCATGAAGAACGGGAACGGGTTGAAAAGGCCGTCGAATATCTTCTCAATGTGGGTTTGATAAAAAAACGGGTGTTACCGGACGGAACGGTGATATACACCGCTGTTCATTAGGCTCATTGACAGAACTCCGAATGACAGTCCAGAGCAGATATCACCAGTAAAGAAGCAGACTAGGTAGACAAAGACAGGAGGGAATTTTGGCGTCCTATCGTGCCGTAAACGGTGTATTGATGGCTTTGAGGAATTTCTTCACTGCCCGGATGCCGACAGAGCTGAGCGATCCACCCATCAACGCGCGGGTTGAGCTGTTGGGCAGCTCTGATATTTCCGATCCCATAAGCGGCAATGCATTGGGCATTTATGTACACCGTATCGCGGTCGATCCCCATGGACGCAGCCGCTTTTTCCCCGCTCAGGGGACTGACAAAGAAAGTGCACCAGCTGCCGAATTGCCGATCAATCTGCACTTTTTGTTAATCGCTTCGGCCAACAGTGCAACCATTGAAACCAATTTGATGGCGTGGGCGATGATCGCCCTGGCCAACGAGAGCCAGATGGATATATCCCACCTGGCGGAAAATGACAGTGAATGGACGCAAAGGGAAACTCTGACCATCACGCCGGAAGACATGTCAACCGAAGATCTGATGCGTATCTGGGATGTTTTTCAAACCCCGTATACAAGCAGTGTTCCCTATGTGGTGCGTACCATCCGCATGCGGCTGAACCCGCAAGAGTCGAAAGGGCCGGCGGTGATCACGCGTGTATATCCAACCGGGGCCGCTGAACGGGTGTAAGGAGATCAGGGTTAAAACTGGGTATTCGATCGGTTATGGCTGAAAACGAAGAGAACGGCGAAAAAGAATTTGAATTGGCGGAAGCCAATCATTTGCGCGCGCTGGAAACCAACGTCCTCCATGCCAGCGATGTGGTCTACTGGCTGGATGCCACCTCCGCAGTGACGGCAAATGACATGAGCCGGGTTGCCCACTCCTTGCAGGTGAATTTCACGTTAAAACCCCGTGAAATAAAGGTCTTGAACAGTGTCGGGCGCATGGCACTGTGGCGTCATCCCGCTGAAGACGATCCCGCCGTAGCAATGATTGACGGTTATGCAACAGAAGCCCAGCGTACACGTCCCGCGATGGCGACCTTTTTGCTTGAGGGGGAGGTGCGCGATGCCACTGGCCGCTATAACCCACGGGTGTTCAGCGAAACCGTTGGTTCAGGGGAAGGTGTGGCGGTACCGCTTTATCCCTCTTTGTTGGGTACAAAAATCCCTCCCGGTGGCGCCATACAAGGCCACATTCAACTTTTTGCCGGCGGCGCGCCGGCGGTCTGGGCCTTGTTGGAATTGGAAGTAGAGGTTGCAGTTGATGAAAGCATGATTTTTCGCGCCCAGGCCGACAGCCGTGGTGATTTTATTATGCCGCTCCTCGGCTTGCCGCCACTGCCGGAAAGTATTACCGAATACGACGCAGTCATGCGCATCAACGCTGATACATCCGCCAGCGCAGAAGCTGCGCCGGATCTCAGCACGTTTGTGGTCATGGAATCGGAGTCTGTCACGGTGGCGTCCACATTTCAAAGCGAATTGGATTTGGAGATTCGCCCCGGAGAGGTCGCGCGAATCAATTCATTCAACAAGGATCATTTAGCCATACAACCCGCGTAACAGCGGACATAGGAGAAAACCATGCCTGAATACCTGGCCCCTGGAGTATTCGTTGAAGAAGTCAGTTTCCGTGCAAAGTCCATCGAGGGAGTGGGTACCAGCGTCGCAGGCCTGGTAGGGCCCACCAGAACCGGCCCACTGCGCGGAAGGCCTGAATTACTAACCAGCTTTGCTGACTTTGTGCGTGTTTACGGCGATGCCAATGATCTGAGCCTCGGTGGCAGTGCAGGACTTAATCATACCGCCATTGCTGCGAAAGCGTTTTTTGATGGTGGTGGCACAAAATTATATGTCTCGCGGGTTGTGAGCGGCGTCAACAGCACCGCCGCCGACGGATCGGGCAGTACCGCAGACTTTGCCAGAGTGACAGATGCCAACGATGATGTCACTTTTACCAGCCGCTTTGCCGGTGCGCGTGGTAATCATACATTGGAACTGCTTTGGCGTGACAGTGAGAACCTCTTGAAGCTGGAGACCACCTCTGCACCAGCGGAAGGCGAAGTGGTTTTCCTTGCAGCCACGGGGTTGACCAGCGCGGTACGTACCACGGGAATCTCCGCACGGGTTCCCGCCGCGCGTTTCCCCATGGACATTCGTGCCCTGGTACGCCGCGAGGGGGATAACTACGTAATCGTCGACAATCGCTGCGAAATCACGGCCAATGATTCCACCGCCATGACGGGGACCGATTTAAGACCCGATGGCGCTACAGAGGGTGACGAGGGGATATTGGTTGCTGCAGGTGTCGTCAACAGTGGTGATACCTCGGTAACTTTCACCCGGGTCTACCCCAAGGCGCCAACCAGTGGTGCGCTGGAAGGTGGCGAGGCCGCGGTTTTGACCTTCACCGAGGAAACCGATCTTTCGTCCTACACCGGAGAGGCCCATTGGGGGACCTTGACTACATTGCGCGGGACGATCGAGCAGACCCAAGACAATGGGTGGGTTTTTACCATTGATGGTGGCGGTCTTAATGCTGGAGTGAACGGCGACATCGCATTGATGCTGCCTGCCTTAGCCGCATCACCTTCCAGTGCTTCAGGCATCATGGTGCAGCGCAACTTTGATATCGATGTATACAGCGGTGGTGCCGATGGTGAATTGATATATACATATACCAATATTTCCACGGCGCCTTCCGGCGATCGCAGTTTGCCCAGCATCCTGCCCGCAACGCCGGAAAAACGGGGTGATGCCCTGAGCAGCCCGATCAGTTGTACGCTTGCGGCTGATGTTAGCGGTGATGAAATCGTCGCCGCTCTGTATGATATGTTTGATGACGATGCACTGTCGCCGTCCCCCACGTCCGTCACCGGTCCCCGTTATCTGATTACCTTGAGCGATGGTGACGATGGTGATGCTCCCGTGGCGGTCGATTACGGCGGTGAAGTGGACGAGGTCAACGGCAGTACCGGTTTTGCCGCCCTGGAGGATATTGAAGATATCGCCATTGTCATGACGCCTGCGGCCGCCGCCGATGCCGACAATCATCAAGCCATTGTGGCGGAGATGCAAAAGCACTGCCGCAAAATGCGTTACCGGATCGGTATTGTCGATGCGCGTGAAGGCATGTCTCTATCCGAAGTGCGCGAGTTTCGCTCCAACTTCGACGACTCCAGACTGGCCTTGTATTATCCCTGGGTTGTCGTTGCCGACCCCACCGGCCAGCGCAATACCATTACCGTGCCTCCCGCTGGATTTATTGCGGGGGTTTACGCCAATACCGACGTCCGGCGAGGCGTACACAAACCGCCGGCCAATGAACCGGTAATCGGGGCCTTGCGTTTCGCGCAGGACATCAACCGCTTCCAGCAAGAATTGTTAAACCCCGATGGCATCAACTGTCTGCGTTCCTTCCCTGGACGTGGTCATCGTGTGTGGGGTGGCAGAACCCTGTCCACCGATCCGGAATGGAAATACGTCAATGTACGCCGTTACTTCCTGTATCTGGAACGCTCGATTGAAAAATCCACCCAGTGGATCGTGTTCGAGCCAAATGGTGAACGCCTGTGGGCCAATGTCCGTACCACAGTGGAAGATTTTCTTTACAACGAATGGTTCAACGGCCGTTTGCTGGGCCCAACCCCGAAAGTCGCATACTTCGTGCGCTGCGATCGCAGCACCATGACGCAAAACGACTTGGACAACGGTCGTTTGGTTTGTGAAATCGGTGTCGCACCCTTGAAA
>JASFLL010000182.1:0-4530 GCA_050118115.1 Thioalkalispiraceae bacterium | reverse complement strand
TAGCACTGCCTGTTACATTCAGCCCACATCGCTGTTTCACCGATCAGCTTTACCCGTAAAACTATTGCCGATCAGTACCAGAAAGAACTGCACCCCGAATGGCAGGCGTTCTGGAGTCAGCAGCGTTTTGATTCCGAGGTGGTGAAAACGGCGTATTACAATCACCTGGTCAGATTAATCGAGGCCTACCAGAATGAAATCCTTTATATAATTGGAGTCAGAGTAAAAACCAGTCATTAATCACAGCCGTTTGGAGACTGTGATTAATGACTCTGACCCTAAATATTATTATTCCTGCAGCACTCTTGCGCGCCCAACCACACACTCAGTTAATGGGTCGATTTCGACCAACTGGGCACTATCATCAAAACGAACCAGCCCATGATAAAACTGTTCACTGGCTTCATGCAGAGTCTGGTTGAGTGGACCATCATCCAGACCCCATTCAAGTCTGCGCTCAGGTAAACCAAGTTCACGCAACATCTCACTTTCAAGCCGCATACAAATCAACGCCATCTCGCGTCCATGCTCAAGGCCTTTCCCTTCTTTTAGCGGTAATATATGTGCCTTGATCTCATGGTGAAGCACAGCCATTGGGCTGGATAGATCACCGGTTGAACAGTATTCTTCTTCAAACAGATCGGGTAAGAGAAGCAAACCACTTGGGGTCACCACATCCTGTCCATCACCATAACTGGCCACACGAAATGGACGCCATAAGCCCTTACCATAGGCATGAATACCTTCATCTGTTAACGCACCATTTGATTCACGCCAGCCCCTTTCAATATACAGATTATCCCATGCGATGAGTCTTGCTAATGCAACAGCGCCAAGATCAGTGTATCCATATTCTCGAAGAACATCTTCCACCATCGTTGATGGTGCAATCAGCTGGGGACCAAACCCGCCTTCAGCCTGCTCTTCAACCTCAGCTAGCTGTTCACTGAAATCATCGCCAGGAATAATACTGCGGACGATCGCTTCATATAGCAGGTTATCTGATGCTGCCCGTTTACCTGTTCCGTTACCAACAAAATAGCGTTCGATGACAAGTTCGATATTATCTTCACGCTGTTGGTGAGAGATTGCACCAGGTTTCACACCGTAGTCATAATACGCAGAAACATTAGAGGAATACTGGCCATCGATATCTCGATTCAAATTATACATAGTTATAACTCCAGTAATATTATTGCCCTGCAGCAGGGCTTTTTTGTTTGCAGTATGGATTTACTCTATGGGTAATTTTTGGCACATCGCGATATACCCTGGTTGCTTTACTGTCACCGCTAAATTGAAAGGCGGCGTTATTGCCAAATTTAACAACACAGTCATAAAATGTTTCTTTACCATTATTTTCAACCCAGCTGACTCTCATGTGCTGGTTATCAACTAGCGGTCGGCTAAAAACGAACGAAGTATAGGGATTTTTGGACACCTCAGGTCCCATCGTTAATTCAAAGATGGTTGCGCCATCAACACTGACGCGAAAATCCTCAATAAACTCAGCAGGTATATCTTTACCCGTTCTATGATCACGGCGTTGCCCTGTTTCCATCGGATGCATAACAATCGCTTTAAACACCTGCTCACCGTGTTTATTCATCTTAACAAGCAGCCTCAGAGTGTTTTTTGTAATAACAATTTTTCTCATGATTATCCTCCCATACAACCCATCGTAACCTTAACTATTCGCTTCACGCCGACCAGGCCATTTTGAGTTTTCGCAATTGCATAGATGTCACTGGTTTTGCTCACCTTGACACGTAACGATACAGCCAGGTCAGCGCCTTTATGTAACGTACACACACTGGTCAACGTTTTGGGGTTGTTTTCAACAAAAATAGCCAGCGATGAAACGTAGCCTTTCTCGCCAGTGACACTAAGGGATACTACCGCCGCATTCTCGGCAATAGGCGGCACTTTGAGTGACATGCGTTCGGTATGGGCAACGGCACTAGCCTGGTCACCATAAAGTTTGAATAACTCATTCTGTATCCTGGTCGGTAGATTAAATGGCGATGCTTTACTGTCATCAATAATCGTGCGGGCCAGTGTCGCTTGATACGGAAACTCACTGAGTAATGGCAAAACCAGACTGGCGTGTATAAAACGTCTTCTTGTATTTTTTCGCGAACTCAGGGCAACTCTCCTCTTTTTTCAAGTACCAGAGCAAAATCAGTTCCAATTTTATAACGTATTGAATAACAACCAGTTCTATTGATTAACCATCTGGTGGGGATATGAAGAAAGATTGAAAATTGCAAGATGATATTGCGAAAAACAAATTTAAGCGATTCCTGATTCTTTTCAATCACAGAAGACTGTAACGAGTTCGATCAACTTAATGTGATCATCGCCTTATCTTCGATAAAGCAAGCTTTGGTATCAGGGGAATAAGTCAGGTTGCGTTGTTAGTCTGGGCAGGCAGGAAAAACCAGAGCACAAGTGCGATCACGATCAGCGATAGCTGTCCCAGTGCTAACCAGTCGGGATGTTGACCCAGAAAGGGAACCGCCAGGCTGGCAATGAGCGCATTGCCCATAGTCTGAACGGATCCCTGCACGGCCGAAGCGGCACCGCGATTGCTGGGAAAACAATCCAGCGCTAAAACGGACATAGCCGGCATGGCGATCCCCACCCCGGTAGAATAAAACATCAAAGGTATAATGGTCGTGACTACTTGTGGCGACAGGGACAGTGCCTGGACTGCATTGAGCACGGCCCCCAATGTCATCAACGTCAATGCCAGCGATACGGTGCGTTGCACATGCCAATGATGCGCAAGACGACTGCTCAGCCAGGCACCAAAGATAACACCGCCGACCAATGGCACAAATAAAATCGCAAAGTCATTGACGCCCAACTTGAGAAAATCAAAGACTACGGTTGGCGCCCCGACGATGTAGAGAAACATGCCGCCAAAATAACAGGCAATCATAAAAACCAGCGACTGAAAACGATGGTTTACCAGGGTACGGCCATAGACACGTGCAACATTGAGCGGATGGAATGACTGGCGCATTGAGACGGGTAAAGTCTCTGGAACCCACAACACAAACAGCACCAATATCAAAGCACTATAAAGCGCAAGAAAATAGAACACACTGTGCCAGCCAAACGCATCGTGTAACCAGCCACCGATCACCGGCGCAACAGCTGGAGCCAGCGCGAACAACATCATGACCCGCGCCAGTGCACGTTGTGCCTCCTGGGGAGAATGTACATCGCGTAACATGGTCCGTCCTGCCGCCAGACCACCGCCCGCCGCGACACCCTGTAACAGGCGAAAGATCAAAAAGTGACTGTAATCGCCGGCCAGGGCACAACCCAGGGAAGCGAACAGAAAGAGCAATAATGACAACATCACCACCATACGCCGCCCTAACCGATCCGACAACGGACCCCATATCAATGTCGAGACGGAAAACGCCGCCAGGTAGAACGCGAGGCTCTGGGACAACAATGCACGACTGACATCGAAGTCCGCTTCGATAGCGGGAAACGAGGGCAAATAGGTATCGATGGAAAAGGGACCAATCATTGTCAGCAGTGCAACAATCAGGCTCAGATGTTTGGGCGGAGTCAGGTTATGGGCTACAGGCAATTCATTTTCCATGCTTTAAGTATTATATATAATACCAGGCGTAGTATTGATGTATATTTTCGGTCAGGGTGAAATAAAGCTCAGACTTTAGATTTATTACCCTGACTTCAAATATTCATTAGAACTCCATTTTTATACAGTTCCTGAAGTATAAACTACTGAATGCATAGTATTTCAGATATCATCAGGTTTTCCGGGGCCGAGCCCATTCCCCATCAAAATTTAAGTTTTAATGGAGATGCTTATGATTTTTGATGCAGACAAACTGTTCCTGTTCATGAACCAACTGGCATTGTTTGGCTGGATTTTATTAATTGTTTTTCCAAGCTGGAAAGGCACAAGGATTATCGTCGTAAGCGGTGGATTATCCATTTTGATGGCGGTCGTTTATATCTGTCTTATTATTGTTTCTTTACCTCAGGCGCAAGGTGGTTTCGGATCGTTGGAACAGGTTTATCAACTATTTAGCCATCCTTATGCCTTACTAGCTGGCTGGGTGCATTATCTTGCCTTCGATTTGTTTATCGGGGGATGGATAGTCAAGGATGCAAAAGCGCATGCCATTAAACACGTCTTCCTTATCCCTGTATTGTTGTTAACATTTATGTTCGGACCCGCCGGTTTACTGCTTTATTTCCTGCTGCGTAAGGGTTTTCAATTCAGGCACGAGAAGCAAAGCTAAAGACCAGCACTGCACATGCTCTTTGTGAATAGCCGGCATGCGATAACTTATTAGTGTTTGTTTATGATAATTTCCATCAGTATAGTCATTAGCTGATTACTAATAGATCAGATAAATAGTTCTGCTATCTCCTATCGATTTTTATCTATAAAAGCATCACAGCGACGGCCCTAATATTGATGGGACACAGCCAGGGGCTATCAGGATAATAGTTGAGCAAATCGATAATGTATTAAAA
>JASFLL010000181.1:0-4562 GCA_050118115.1 Thioalkalispiraceae bacterium | reverse complement strand
CCCGTTAACGTAAAGGCGAACTCGATAAACAGCGCGCCGGTCAGTCCACCCATGAAACCAATCGGGGCATATACCGCAAGTAATGTGGTCGTCATGGCAATGATCGGCACCGCCAGTTCACGGGCACCTTTTAATGCTGCCTGCATGCGTAACTCGCCCTGCTCAATATGGCGATGTACGTTTTCCACCACGATAATGGCATCATCCACCACCAGTCCGATGGCCAGTACCATGGACAGTAAAGTTAACAGGTTAAGTGAGTAACCCAGCAGGTACATAATAAACGCGGCACCGATCAATGATAGCGGTACGGCCACGGCAGGGATGATCGCGGCCCGCAGGGAACCCAGTGTCAGGTAAATCACCACCAGTACGATTAGCACGGCTTCCAGGATGGTTTTATACACTTCCTTGATGGAAGACTTGATGAACTCGCTGGCATCATACGGTACCTTGATCTCAAGACCTTCAGGCAACTGGCTACGCAGTTTAGGGATTAACGCGTTCACCGAGTCAGCGACGGTGATCGGGTTGGCACCCGGCGCCTGTTCAATCGCCATGAACACCGAGGGGACCCCTTTGTACCAGGTGGTATACGAGTAATCGTCGGCACCCAGTTCAACTTTTGCAATGTCACGCAGCCGTACCAGCGTGCCTTTTTCACTGCGTACTACCAGCTTGTTGAAGTTTTCCGGTTCGTTAACGTTTGTCGTCGTCGTCAGGTTGATGCTGACATACTTGTCCTTGGTCGCACCGATACCAGCCTGGTAGTTATTGTTGCGTAACACGTTTAATACATCTTCACCGGTGACACCCTGCGCGGCCATGCGTTGCGGGTTTAACCATATGCGGATGGCAAACTGCGAGGCAAACAGGCGAGCCTTGGCGATACCGGGCAGGGCCTGTAACTGTGGCTGGATAATGCGTAACACGTAGTCACTGATATACGGGCGTTCAATGCTGTTACTGTAAAGCGCCAGGTACATTAACGCGGTGCGATCACCTGTGGTGGATTCAATCACCGGGTCCAGGGCATCGGCGGGCAGTTCACCGCGTTTACTGGCCACCTTGGCCTGGATTTCGGCCACCGCTGCGTTGGGATCAGAGTTGAGGCGCATCTGCGCTTCAATGACCGACTGGCCCTGGAAACTGGAGGAAGAAATAAAATCAATATTGCTGGCTTCCGCCATCGCCTGTTGTAGTGGTGAAGTAATAAAACCCTTGATCAAATCCGAGCTGGCACCGGGGTAGATCGTCGTGACTTTAATCACCGTGTTCTTGATCTCCGGGAACTGACGTACTTCCAGCAGGCCAATGGAACGCATTCCCAGTAACAGGATGATCAGACTAACAACGGTCGCCAGTACCGGGCGATGAATAAAAATATCAGTAAACTTCATTCGCTTTTGATCTCGGCATCATCCAGCTTCACCTGGTTATCAATTTTAACCGGCATACCGTCGCGCAGTTTCACCAGCCCGGCGCGCACTACCTGGGTACCGGCTGCCAGGCCCTTGATGACCACGCGACCCTGGCGTGACTCTCCGGTTTCAATGGCGGTGCGTTTAACACGCATTCCCTTGTCATTCTTATTAATAACAAACACGAAATTGCCATAGGTATTAAAACTGATGGCAGTACGCGGCAGGGTCAATACCGGTTCAGGCTCGCCGGTATGGGTTTCAATCTCGGCAAACATGCCGGGGCGCATCATGTTATCCGGGTTCGGTAAGGTGGCGCGTACCTTCATGGTACGGGTACCGGTATCCACACCAGGGTTCAGCGCGGTGACTTCACCTGTAAAAAGCTTGCCGGGCAGGGCATCCAGTTGCACCTTCACCACTTGCCCGGGCTGGATGCTTGTAAGATAACGTTCCGGTAAAGTGTAATCTACAAAAATTGGGTCCAGCGCCTGCAGGCTAACAATGGGATCACCGGTTTCAATAAACTGGCCCAGGTCAACCTGGCGAATACCGGCCAGTCCTTTAAACGGTGCCCTGATTTCCTTGCGGTTGATGATCGCTTCCTGCTGTTTTACACGGGCCTGTGCCGCTTCATAACCGGCCTGCGCCTGATCAAATTCGGACTTGGACATCACCTGCTTTTTAAACAGGTCCCTGGCGCGGTTATAACGAATGCGTGCCAGTTTCTGTTCGGCGCGCAAGGCATCCAGTGCCGCCTGGTCCACTGACTTGTCGAGCCGGATCAGAACCTGGCCCTGTTCCACCGGCTTCCCGGAAGTAAACACGATTTCACTGACAATACCGTTCACCTCGGTACTTACGTTAATACCGTTGGTCGCCACCAGGGAACCCACCGATTGCAGGGAAGGTTGCCACTTTTCCTGCTTAATCTCGGTCGAGGCAATCACCGCAGGTGGAATGCTACGTCTGGCCGGTGCCTGTGACGAGAAGTGCCAGTAACCGAGCCCGGCAGCCAGGATAACAGCGATTGAAACTATAGCTGTAATTTGAACAGAACGTTTTGTCATGATAGCGAATCCCTGTTGAGTCAATGAACATTGTCAGTGGCAACGTCACATGGACACTATAATAGGATAACTCTGGACCAGGTGGTACTGCATTAAAGCATATTGTGAAAATTTACAAGTTTAATTTGACACGAGTAGATTAAAAATGATGTTATAGTTCTCAAAATCGTACTATATATAAAATTTCTATGGGGGGAAGTACGAAATGAAAAATTTCTTACTGCTGCTTGGTTTGATAGTTGCGACCTTTATATTCATACGTGTAGTTAATGATCAGCCAATACCATTCATTAAGGATGTGAACCTGGATAATCCTGTCTATGCAGAAATGCGCATCAATGCGTCCATCTCTGGACGTAATTTCAAAATGGTCTTGTATGGCAAGATGGCATCCCGAGAAGAATGCCTGGAGCTGGGCCGACAAACCATGATGGAAATGTTTAAGGGCTGTCCATTCTGTGAATTTCAGGGCACCAAGTGTTTGAAAACTGCTACAGCCAGGATAGAGAACCTGTTTAATAACGTCCCCACACATCTGTCGTATGCCAGCATGACGCGCAATAAGGTCAATGAACGTGATGGACGGGCGATTGTCTGGGGTGCATCTGTTCAGGAATCAAAATACATCTGTAAAAGTATGATTGAGGAAGTGAAGAAAAACTACTCGGGTAAAGCTGTTTGTATTAATCCTTGATTACTTTAGGCTTTAAATTGCCCTTAGAAGGGTGTTTTCATGGACAAAATGAGACTTTCAACCATATTCATTTGCTGGTGAAAGATACAGGCAATGATGTGATCCCGAACAGTAAGCAGCTTAATGCTGGCAGGACAGCACAGGCGGATAACCAGTTTCTATCAGGGACAGGCTGCGATCGATGTAATCCAGTTTGACACAAATTGCAGGCCTTGCGGATCCTCAATCACCGTACCAAGTGGAGGCATCCGTGCAGTGCCGGATATCTCACGCATACGCTGGTATAGAATCGAATCTGAAATGTTGTTAGGTGTGAATATATGCGTGGCGCCAAGTACGTTACCGGCAGCGGGTAAGCTGTCACATATATTCATATCTGTAAAAGCAACCGAATAGCGTAAATCCATATTGCTGGGCGTCGGGCCACCGGCACGGTGACAGTGGCTGCAATTGCTGTGTAGATAGCTGCGTGCCAAATCAACAGGCTGAGCAGTTGCGTCATCATAGGGTGTGAGTGCAGGCAGGGAAGCTGGATCGCCCGGTGAAGATGTGAACATTCCAATCGTGTCCAGCAAAGAGATCTGATTGATCTGAATTGCATTGTCGCTGGGATCAGTAATCAGTCTGTTAAGTTGAGCGGTTTCCGGGCCAAGCGTTCTACCCGCGGCACTGGTGTGACATTGTAAGCATTGTGCCTGGCTTGGATAAGTCCAGTCCTGACCATTAACGTTCACGGTCTTGCCCGTATCGAGCAGGGTTGCATCGGTCTGACTGGCATTCCACTCGTAGCTATATCCGGCCCAGGAACCGTCAGTATGGTGTGCGAATAAACGGGTTTCGACAATTTGACTGCCGAGATAAAAATCCTTTCGCAGCACACTTCCAATCGGAAACTGCCAGTCATTTTCGGCATCGATATCAATAGTAGTATTGTCCGGTAAGGCCATCCAGCGTTTTTTTACTGCTGCGTCAGACCAAAGACGGGCGTTGAGTTCATAGGGGATCATTCCGCTGGCAGCTAGCTTGGGATCTGAACTATCCGCACACCCCGTTTGCGATAACTGTGCTGCAAAGGGCGGTGTCGATGATGAACTGCTGTCCGGTTCGAATTTATAGATCTCGCCATTGATCGAAATGACATATAGCTCACCAGTCGGATCTTCTGCAAAAGAGACGGGCAAGTTGCCATTGGCTAATAAAGTTCGTTGGGGATTTGTGTAGGGGTTGGACAGGGCCCAGATTCGGCCACTGCCAAAATCAGCAAAGACATAGCTACCGATCAGTGACGGGATATTATTTCCCCGATAAACATAACCACCTGTTACTGTGCCACCATCAGATCGTGGGTAATCATGCACGGGTGGTTCATATACAATA
>JASFLL010000180.1:0-4573 GCA_050118115.1 Thioalkalispiraceae bacterium | reverse complement strand
AATGCTACGCCAGCCAGTATCGCCCCGGCACCGCATTGAAAAGTAGTCTCACTGCTAGTCAGGTTACCTTTATAGTTGGATTTAATATTGATCACGGCATTGGCACCCAATGATTCAGCACGTTGTTTTAGTTGAATCATCGCAGACAAAAAGACATGTTCACAGGCTTCCTGGTCTGATTTTCCGAATGCATTGGTTTTTTTGTTTGTGCTGAATACACCAAAACGTTTGGCGATCTTGCCGTGTTTCTGCTTGCCAAAAAAGAATTTAACATTCGTGC
Organism: Thioalkalispiraceae bacterium; assembly: GCA_050118115.1. GTDB lineage: Bacteria > Pseudomonadota > Gammaproteobacteria > UBA6429 > Thiohalophilaceae > SZUA-24. The sequence goes on along the minus strand of JASFLL010000180.1, from coordinate 4,293 downwards.
CTAATTTGTCTTTAGCCGTTTCAGTTTGCATTACGCTGCTGATTGAATAGTCTCCGACATCATCACGGGCAACACCTGTCTGTGCCACAGTGATCAACAGGCAGCCACTAAAGATTGCAATAAATGTTTTCATGCTACTTCCCTCCATATTAAAAGATTCCATACCAGAAAATGAATACACCAGAAAAATTCCTAAAATCTATAGTAAACGAATTGGCATTCTTTTCACATAACTAAACAACTCTGATATCCCCACCATCGACAGGAATTTGTGCTGCCGTAGTCTTTGCAAACAGTGGACCACAGCATTCTGCCGCCAGCTCGGCAACCTCATGACTGCTCACCTCTGTCTTCAAAAGGTTACGGGTTTTATACTCATCCACAGTCATTCCATATGATTTTGCACGTGCCTTGAGAATTTCATCACTCCAGATTCCAGTATCAAACACTGCATCAGGATGTAGCGTATTGATCCGGATCTTGTCTGCGGCCCACTCCAGGCTTGCTACCCGGCTTAATTGATTAAGCGCTGCTTTTGAAACGGAATAGGCACTGGCACCGGGTCCTGGTGCATTTACATTTTTCGAACCTATCATCACAACACGTCCATAACGCGGGGCCTGTTTTAAAAAAGGATAAGCCTGTTTCATTATCATCAGATTCGCTGTCAAATTGATATCGAGCGTCTGTTGCCAGGTAGCTTGATCCATGTCTTCTATTTTCAGTGACGCTGGAAAGATACCGGCATTCAGTATCAATATATCCAGACCACCATATAACAATATAGTTTGCTGTAAGGCCGCACTTATTGATGCTTGTTCAGTAATATCACAGTGAATTCCGTGAAAATTCGCTGAATCAAATAGCGTGCTGATTTTTTCATTGCGATCCAGGCCAATAACGGCTGCGCCTCTTGCCAATAAAGATTCAACACAGGCCTTGCCAATCCCTGAAGCCGCACCGGTCACCCAGGCTACCTCACCCGTGAATTCCGGTTTATTTCCCCCGCTCTTTAGTTTTGCCTGTTCCAGGTCCCAGTATTCGACATCGAAGATTTCCTGAGATGGTAACGCCTGGTATCGATTCAATTTAGTGGCACGCTGAATAATTACCATTGTATGCTCATAGATGTCTCTAACGATATTCGCTTCTTTAATTGTCTGACCAGCTGTACATAATCCTAATTCTTTATCAAGAACTACGCGCGGCACCGGGTCAAGCATGGTAACAGGTGATTTTGAGTGTTTAGCGTGTTCTTTAAAATATTTTTTATAAGCGGATATATAGTCATCCAATTTGTTGTCCAGCATGGGTTTCTGTTTGGTTCGAATTACATGATCGGGTGTAGCAGGACCGCGTTGTGAAATATCATTGAGGTCATCACGATCTATAAAAGATTTGACCTGGTTATTTCGCGTTGTTGTCAAAATCATCGGTGCCTGTTTTGCATCCGATATTTGCCTACGCAGTGAGCATAACTTCAGGAATTGTTCGTCTGTTAAATCCGGAAAGGATGAGGAATTATCGATTTCCCAGGCTGCGTGTTTTTTCAGGTATTCCTCGGCCATTGAAACAAGTTTAATCATTCTTTCATAGGAAGTTCTGGCATCATCAGCAAAACTGAAGATGCCATGGTTCATAAGCACCATGCCCATGGTATCAAAATGCTTTTGTTTCTCAAATTCAATGGCGCAAAGACGAGCCAGGTCAAAACCCGGCATGATATAAGGAATGATGACAACTTTGTTACCGTAAATTTCCTGTATACGCGCCATCCCATCAGGTGTGTTGGTAATGGTCACTACGGCATCAGCATGTGTATGATCCACATATTTATAGGGAAGAATGGCATGCAATATGGCTTCCACTGATGGTGTAGGTGCAGAGGCAACCGTCATATGTGTCTTTAACTCATTAACCATCTGGGGATCACTCAATTCCTCGAGTCTCGCCAGTGCTTTTAAGTGATTAAGCTTAACCGCGGGAAAACCTTGTTCCTCTATTGTTGCCAGATCCCAGCCACTGCCTTTCACATATAGCAGTTCTTCCTCTTCTCCCAGAATATTATTTTCCTTGATTTTGACTGACGTATTGCCTCCACCATGCAGGACCAGTTCCGGGTATTGGCCTAACAACCTCGAACTATACACACGCAAAGCCAGTTCGTTAGAACATTGGCCTGCCTCTTTTTCATTCCACAGACTTTTCATTTAACGTTTAGAATTCGTGGTTATGATTCACTGCCAAATCGATTAAATTAAGAAAAAACCCGGCTGAAGTCACTCCAACCGGGTTTCCTTGGCGTTTGAGATTATTGGACCGCCACGAGTAAAGGAATAATCAACAATGCCACGATATTAATAATCTTGATGAGTGGGTTAATCGCCGGCCCGGCAGTATCTTTATATGGATCGCCAACTGTATCGCCGGTGACCGCAGCCTTATGTGCATCAGAGCCCTTACCGCCGAAATTGCCATCTTCAATATATTTTTTGGCATTATCCCAGGCACCCCCACCGGTCGTCATGGAGATGGCAACGAACAGACCGGTAATAATCGTACCCAGCAACAGCCCGCCCAGTGCTTTGGGTCCAAGAGTAAGACCAACGATTAATGGAACCGCGATGGGTAAAAGCGATGGTATGATCATCTCTTTAATCGCCGCACGCGTCAGCATATCCACCGCGCGGGAGTAATCAGGTTTCTGACTACGATCCATAATTCCCGGCATCTCCCTGAACTGTCGACGTACTTCATTGACGATGCCACCCGCTGCACGACCAACGGCCTCCATTGCCATGGCACCAAACAGGTATGGCACCAGGCCACCGATGAACAGGCCAATAATTACCTCGTGATCAGATAAATCAAATTTGACGTGGATACCAGCATTTTCCAGTCCATGCGTAAAGTCAGCAAATAAAACCAGGGCGGCCAGGCCAGCGGAACCAATTGCATATCCCTTTGTGACAGCCTTGGTCGTATTACCCACGGCATCCAGAGGGTCGGTAATGTTTCTTACCGACTCATCCAGTTCTGCCATTTCCGCAATACCACCGGCATTATCAGTAATGGGTCCATAGGCATCGAGTGCCACGATAATACCCGTCATCGACAACATGGAGGTGGCCGCAATGGCGATACCATAAAGCTCCGCCAGTTCATAGGTTGCCCAGATTGAAATACATACAGCGATGACCGGTGCTGCGGTGGCTTTCATGGAGACCCCCAGACCGGCTATGACATTAGTACCATCACCCGTGGTCGAGGCCTCGGCAATATGACGAACGGGCTTAAATTCAGTCGCGGTATAATACTCAGTAATCACGACCATGGCAGCAGTCAGACCCAGACCAATCAGGGCGCACCAGTACAGGTTCATGTATCCACCTGCAAAATCAGCCATCATCTCTTTGGTAATAAAATAAAACGCAATCGCCGCCAGCACACCCGCGACGATCAAACCACGATACAGGGCATTCATTATTTTGCCGCCTTCATAGGCCTTTACAAAAAAAGTACCAATAACCGAAGCGACAATGGAGGCACCGCCCAATACCAAAGGATAAAGCACGGCATGGGCACCAAGATCGTGAAGCAATAAACTGCCAAGTAACATGGTAGCAACCACAGTCACGGCGTAGGTCTCAAACAGGTCGGCCGCCATCCCGGCACAATCACCGACATTATCACCGACATTATCAGCGATCACGGCCGGATTGCGCGGATCATCTTCTGGAATGCCCGCCTCGACTTTACCGACAATATCTGCGCCGACATCGGCACCCTTGGTAAAGATGCCGCCACCCAGTCGGGCAAAAATAGAAATCAACGAACCACCAAAAGCAAGTCCGACCAGAGGGTGTAACGGGTCTTTAATTTCCAGCTGTAGCAGGACGGCATAAAAACCGCCGACACCGAGTAAACCGAGTCCTACCACCAACATACCGGTAATCGCACCACCTTTGAAAGCGACACTCAGTGCATTATTTAGACCTGTCCTCGCAGCCTCCGCGGTGCGCGCGTTCGCCCTCACCGAGACATTCATACCGATAAAACCGGCTGCGCCAGAGAGAATCGCGCCAATCATGAAACCAAAAGCGGTGGCTGGTGATTTCAGCAATACAAAAATCAGGATAAACAGGATAACGCCCACCACAGAGATAGTGACGTATTGGCGTTTAAGATATGCCGACGCCCCTTCCTGGATTGCAGTCGAAATACGACGCATATCCTCATTGCCTTCTGATAATTTTAATATCGAGCTGATAGAGACTATCCCATATGCCACTG
>JASFLL010000179.1:0-4585 GCA_050118115.1 Thioalkalispiraceae bacterium | reverse complement strand
CACAGGCACCGATCGTTACCAGGAAGTTGCTATTGTTCCTAATCCTTTGAATGCGATCGATGTCATGCGGCGTGGTGATACTGCCTTCAATAAAAGCTATATCGACCTGCGCATCGGGATCAATTGGGCCGGCTTCAGCGAAATGCACGAGCTCAACCATCGATGCCAATGTCAAGAGTTCCTCGCCAGCATTTAAAAAAGCCAGTTGACAACCGTCACAGGATGAAAATTTATGTACGGCAACCCTGGGTTTCATTTTATGATTCCCCGTCTCATATCAAAAGCCTTTGAGGCCAAACAGGTCTTTAACTTGTTCATAACAAAAGACAGGCCCATCTTTACAGATAAACTTTTCGCCATACTGGCAATGGCCACAATGCCCGACCGCACACTGCATGTTTCTCTCCATGCTCAACCACAAATCACATTCACCCAGACCTTGTGCCAGCATGTGTTTAATAACGACACGCATCATACCTTCCGGTCCGCACATCATAACCATGACCCGTTCAGGATCATATTCAAGCTGATCAAATAAGCCTGTCACTGGACCAATATGCCATGGCCAGATCGCATCACCAGCATCGGCTGCTAGCAACACCTGCGTATTTGCTGCGTGCCGCCACTGTTCATAGCGGTCTTTCCAGAAAAAATCACTGGAGTGTTTTACCCCCTGAACAATGTTGACCCTGCCAAAGCGTTCACGCCGGTTCATGATGTAATTGATGACCGATACTGTAGGGGCACAACCAAGACCGCCGGTCACAATAATTATGTCTTTTTGTTCAGCCCGTTCTAACGGCCAGCCCCGCCCGTACGGGCCGCGTACCCCGATACGATCACCTTGCTGCAGCCTGGACAAGCCGTTTGTGACCCGGCCGACAGCACGAATTGTATGATCGTAAATCTTTTCGTCCATGGGGTCTGAAACGATAGAGATAGGTACTTCACCAACACCATATAAATACAACATATTAAACTGGCCAGGTTCAAACTGGTAAGCAGCATGGATGTCAGGGTCGGTGAAGCGTAAACGTAGAGTAAACAGGCTGGGCGATTCCTGAATACGCTCGATAATTTCTGCTTGATGTGGCAGACGGGAAGTCATCAGTTCTTTTGCTCCCCAATAATATTGATTTCCTCTGTAATATCAATGCCTACCGGACACCAGCTAATGCAGCGCCCACAACCCACGCAACCGGATCGTCCATATTGATCATGCCAACTACCCAGTTTATGGGTAAGCCACTGCCGGTAGCGTTGTGAAGTCTGGGAGCGGATGGTAATACCATGAATGTAACTATGTTCGGCGGTAAAACAGGAATCCCATTGGCGTATATGCTCGCTCTGCTTGCCATCAAGGCTGGGGGTTTCAATTTCTGCGTGACAGAAGCAGGTCGGGCAGACTGCCGTGCAATTTCCACACGACAAACAGCGTTTGGCAATTTCTTCCCATTGAGGATGCTCCAGGTTATCAAATAACATTTCTTTCAAATTACGTGAGGGGAGTGCACGTTGTTGTTGGCTGGCTGCGTTTTCAATAGCCTGTCGTGCCGCGTCCTGTTGTTCCTGGCTGGCAGTTTGTGTATCCAGTTGCTGTAAAACCTGTTGGCCGTGATCGCTTAATGATTCAATTGTGTATCCCCGTTCCAGCTCGGTGAGGGCGAGGTCATATCCATACTGTGCTTGTGGGCCGTCATCAGTTGATACACAAAAGCAGGTTTCTGCAGAGCGTGTACAATTGATTGCGACCAGAAACATGTTTTGCCTTCGGGTCAAATAGTATGGGTCTTTGGCGTGGTCATGTAGAAAATGTTTGTCCATCAGGTAGAGGGCAGCAATATCACAGGCGCGAATACCTATGATAGCGATTTTACTGTCTGCGGGACCGGTTGCACTAAAGCTGAGTTCTCCGTCAGCCTTTTTCTCTGATGACCAGAGTGTTTCATATGGTGAAAACACCAGCGGCTTGATGGCCTGTGGCCCCGTGTTCCAGTTAAAGTAATAAGGCTCTCCACTTTTTGCAAGTGAGTAAGAACCGGGCGATTGATGTTCTGTGATTCCTAGCGGTAGTTGCTCGATACTGGTCAGGGTATCAAACACAATTGCACCATCACGAACCTGTGGCCCGATACAATGATAGCCTGACTCAATAAGCAGGCTAATCAAAGACTGTAGCTTGTCACGTTCTAGATAGTACAAATCGGGTTGCGCCTGTTCATTGCTTAACCATTGGTTACTCGGTCTTCTGATGCGAGTACGATGAAAAGTGTCTCGCTGTTGGGCATCTATTGCAAGCTATCCAGATAAAGAATGGCATAGATGTCATGCAAAGATACGTAATAATAATAATCCACAAATAAAGTAAGGTGTAAGCGCGCGCGTGAGCTGCAGGGCAGGCAAGCTAATTTATGTTTTTCAACAGTGGAGATACAGCAACTCAAAGCATTAATACTTGATTAAAAAATTTATTTATTAAAATTGTTACAAGTTGTGACGTTTCATGCTGACAATTCCTGTCTGGAATTTTTGCACCAGTTTGCTATATAGATATCCAGTAAAAGATCAATAACTGTGCAGTAAAGGTATTTCTAAGGTGTATTTCGGTTGCTGATCGTTAAGATATGTGACTGGTTTCAATAACTTGTCATATATATAGGATAGATTAACCAAACAGGCATGTAATTTGTAATAGACAGATTAGGTTTACTGGAAAGTTGACAGGAGAGCAGGTATGCAAATGCAGGAAATTCGGAACATTGCCAAAGAGGTTGGTGTAAAAGCTTCAAAATTGAAAAAAGTTGATTTGGTTCGCTCGATTCAAACTGCCGAAGGCAACTTTAGTTGTTTTGCCACTGCCTATGCGGGTGATTGTGATCAAACAAATTGTATCTGGCGTGATGATTGTTTTGCCGCAGCCAGGAAACTTGCCAGCTGAATAAATCTAATTGTTAATGGCTTTGTGGTTATCACGCACAGCCTGTTGATAGAGTTGTGCATACTGAGCCGCGCTTTTCTCCCATGAAAAGTCCTGCTTCATCGCTGTCTTCATAAGTGAATTCCAGGCTGTTTTGTCCTCGAAGTAGCCGAGTGCACGGTCAATAGTTTCCAGTAGCGCAGTTGCTGATGACGTTTCCATGATGAAGCCAGTTGCTGTCCTGTCCTGTTGCGAGTTTTTGTCAACATTAACCACGGTGTCATACAGGCCTCCAACTGGAGACACAATTGGTAAGGTTCCATAGCGCTGACTATACATCTGGTTAAGGCCACAGGGCTCGAACCTGGATGGCATTAAAAACACATCAGCACCGGCCTCGATCAGGTGCGCCAGGGTTTCATCGTAGCCTGTATGAACCGCAACCTTGTCAGGAAAGCGAGTTGCAACCTGTTTTAGCTTCTTTTCATATTGCCTGTCACCACTACCCAGTATAACCAGCTGTATAGGTCGTTTAATCAGGGCAGGAATGATTGACAGGAGCATATCAATGCCTTTTTGCTCAGCCAGACGACTCACCAGGCCAAGCAACAACACATCATCAACAACCGGCAATGAATATTTCTTTTGTAAAGCGTGCTTGTTCTTGAGTTTGTCTTCGAGGTTGTTACGGTTATATTTTGACTCAATGTGCGTATCGGTTCCCGGATTCCAGACCCTGGTGTCGATTCCATTGATGATACCGCTTAGACGGTTGTTACGATGCAGGAGTAAATCATGGAGGCCGTGACCAAATTCGGCTGTCTGAATTTCCCGGGCATAGTTAGGGCTGACAGTGCTAATTCTGTCAGCATAGACCAGGCCGCCTTTTATGAAGGAAAAATGATCATGATATTCCAGTCGCTCATAATGCCAGAAGTATTCAGAAAGCTGGAGATCTTCAAATGTGGCGCGATCAAAGATACCCTGGTAGGCGAGGTTATGAATGGTAAACACCGTAGCAGGGCGCTGTGGTTCTTCTTCCAGCAGTGCCGGAACCAGCCCCGTTTGCCAGTCATTGCAATGAACCAGATCGGGTTGCCAGTTTAATCCACACCGATTAAGTGCGATCGAACAGATCATCCGGTTGAAGACCATAAAACGACTGGCATTGTCTTTCCATGGTTTTCCTGTTTCATCCAGGTAAGGATTACCTGGCCGGTCGAACAATTCAGGACAGTCAACTAACCAGACCGGGACACGACTACCGGGCAAGGTTGTTTGCTGCAGGGTAACCGGGTAGTTGAGGATACTCGTTTTCAGAATGGTTTTAGGCGCGTGCTTTAAATTAACAAGCGCGGCCTGATAGGCAGGCATAATAATATGTACATCATGACCCAGTTTACTCAGGGCATGAGGGAGGCTACCGGAAACATCAGCAAGCCCCCCCGTCTTAATAAGCGGATAGACTTCGCTGCTACAGAATAAAACCCGATAAGCCGGCATTTCTCAGTCTTCACTTAGCTCTAATATCACACTACCTAAAGGTGGCAGGCTAAGTGAAAGCGAATCATTTCTATTCATCCAGGGAGTCGGCTCACTGTAGAGGTCGCCAATATTACCCACATTGGTCCCTGTATAATACTCTGAGTCGGAATTAAAAATCTCCCG
>JASFLL010000178.1:0-4609 GCA_050118115.1 Thioalkalispiraceae bacterium | reverse complement strand
TTTCATCGTTATATCTGATCGGGAGAGAAAAATGCCCTTCTCCAGACCTGATATGTAATCGGGCAGCAGGAATCTGCCGTTGTAACCAGGCACTATGTATTAGTGGTACCACACGATCCTGATCACCATGCCATAATTGTATATTCTGGATATGATTTAACTCAAATGGCCAGGCTTGATTAGCGGCAATCAGATCCTCAACACCCCCACAGCTACCTTGAGAAAATGCACCGGCAATATCACGTGCCAGGATTTGATGAATCTTCGGCTCGGCAAGAGCTTCTCGATCTGCTTTACCATTAATCATTCCCAGTACTGTAATCGCCTGTGTTGAAAAATAATGCGCAACAATATTCAATATCATTCCATAACTCAGTTTCAATAATGTCGGCGAATGTTTAGCGAGGAAAATCGCACCCCTTGCATAACTCGACATGGATTTGCGTAACTCTGGTGTAGCCAGCGATCCCAGCCCACAGCAGATGCCTGTAGCAATGACATGTGGGGCCAGCAGGCTTGCACAAGCCAGAGCATAAGGTGCACCGCCTGATGCGGCAATGAGATAAAAACGCTTTATACCTAAATGTGCAGCAAACTCATCAATAGCAGCTGCCCACAGTCTGTATCGATCCTGTTGTTGCGGTGTTGTTCCTCCAAAACCAAATCGATCAGGTGCAAATAATTCAAGTCCATATTTTTTACAGGATGCATCTAATAATTCACCTTCAAGACGAGAACCAGGTAGACCATGAAAATAAAAGGCTGGCGCCCCGCCCCTGAGACCAAAACGACAATAACTAAGTCTGGCGCCATTCGATAGTTTATAAATCTGTTGCTGCATAGCTGCCACCAAATATTTATTTCTACAGTGATGCCCACTTTACTGGACAAAATCCAATCAGGATCGTTAAGTTAATTGACCCAAATCATTGTCAAACTCCAACTATAAGGTTGAAAATGAAAAAAAGGATATACTTTCCAACACGGAGATAAAACATGAATAAAATTACTGCTTTAATCTCAGTCTTTTTCATACCATTGATTCTCATCGCCAATCTTGCAATGGGCGCCTAAAGCCTCAACCGTGAACAGGTTGAAACACTACTCAAGGGCAATACTGCAGAAGGGATCAACACGAAATGGGATAAAAAAATGATTTGGTATTTTCAGGAAGGGGGTACGCTACGCAAGCAAAAACCAAATGGCAAAAGAGGACGCGCTGAATGGAGTATCGATAAACAGGGGCAGCTGTGCTATCAGGACAAACATATGAATGAAGCTATCTGTGAGCCTGTTATGAAACGTGACGATGGCAAATATGATGCATACGCTGGCAAATGGAGATTTGACAAGATTCTTCCGGGTAATGCACATAATCTTTAACCCTGCAGTTCTTATGCGAAAGGGCGGAGGAGATGCTGTTATTAGATATTAGTTATCTAAACCATATTCCTCCGTTCTTTTGTTACACTTAACATTCAGCCTTATACGCATATTAAACACAGTTTTACCGCACACTTCTAAATCTGTTTGCGCTGCTCAAGCAATAAGGTAACCAGACAAACATAGTCCCTTGGCAGATTCCCGCGTAATCAAATGCGGGAACTTTTAAATGAATCTGTGTACCCAAAAAACACACCTAACGTCTATTTAGATTTGAATTTATACGGTAAGTAATGGCAGGATATTAACTATGGACTGGCTAACTACCCACTTTGCAGGAAATACTGTGCTGACCTGGTTGATTGCAGCATGCCTGGCACTCGCTGTCTTGCTGATAGCCGGCATGCTCCGTTTTCTGGCATGTAAGCAACTCAATCGACTTACACAACATCACCCCACGCCAGTTTGGCATATGCTTCTGGAAGCCGTGCGAAAAACCAACTGGCTGTTTTTGCTGATCGTAGCACTTTTTTTTGGCTCGATAATTCTCGAATTGTCCGTAAGATCAGACAAATTCATTTACATTACAGTCATTATCGCCCTGCTTCTACAGGGAGGATTGTGGACAGTATCCGTGTTGCGCATATCGATGGAAACTTATCGTCAGCAACAACTTGGTAAGGACCCAGCTAATGTTACAACTCTTAACCTGCTGAATTTCATTGGTCGCATCATCATCTGGACAATCGTCCTGCTGCTGGTACTGGACAACCTGGGCATTAATATCACTGCCCTGGTTGCGGGCCTTGGCGTCGGAGGTATCGCAGTTGCACTGGCCTTACAAACTATCCTTGGTGACCTGTTTGCCTCTCTGTCAATCGTGCTGGACAAACCATTTGTGGTGGGCGACTTTCTAATCATTGAAGATTTGCTTGGATCAGTAGAATACGTAGGTCTCAAAACCACTCGCCTGCGCAGTTTGTCTGGCGAACAGTTAATTTTCTCCAACGCAGACCTGTTAAAAAGCAGGATTCGTAACTTTGGCCGCATGTATGAGCGCCGCGTGCAATTTGACATCGGTGTCACGTACCAGACTCCACGCAGCAAACTGATTAAAATTCCTGAAATTATTCGTGAGGCAGTTGAGAAACAGGACAAAACCCGCTTTGATCGCTCACATTTTAAAGCCTATGGTGATTTTTCCCTGTTGTTTGAATCGGTCTATTATGTAAATGGTCCTGACTATAATCAATATATGGATGTACAACAGGCCATTAACCTGCACATCCATGAACGCTTTGAGCAGGAAGAGATAGAATTTGCTTACCCAACCCAAATGTTATATGTCAAACAGACTTGATTTTGAAAAATGAGATCGGCTGGCAGGTTTCATGATGCTGGCATAATAATACCAGCCCCGTTGCTTAACGAAACTCATACTCTATAACAAACTTTAGTGTGCCATTGGGCGCCGCATCACTGACACCAAACAGATAACCTGCTTCGTATACCCATTTGCTGTGCGGACTTCCAGTCAGGACACCGCTGAATACAGGTCCAATACGATGATCCTGTTGATCGGATGGTGAGACATGACCAACTTCTCCCATTTCCCCATAAATTTCGATCGCAGGTTCAAATTGTTTATTGAGTAAATACTTGGTCCGCCAGGCATATTCAAAATTGGTCGCATTACTGGCACCGCTACCCACTTCTCGGACAAAAATAATATTGGCTGTATTCACATATTTGCCTACATTTTTTTCCAGTAAGACCTTTCCCTCTACTTTGTCGTTGTTCCCGGTTTCGTGAGATACCTCGTATTCGAGATAGAGGCCCACATCAAGCCAGTACTGACCCTGTTCTGTTAACTGAAAAATATTCTCCCAGGCCGAGGCGGTATGCTCATAGTCACCATTTGTATCTTTCTCAATCTCACCTACATAAGCTGTCGACCAGTAGTCGGTTACACCATAACCTAAATCCAGTTTGTATTTTTCATTACCATCTTTACTGGCATCACTGTCAAAAGTTCTGTGCCCCCTAAATTCCACTTCAAATTCACCCTGTTCTACATAGGGAGAATATACTTTGTGGGAGGCAAAGCTAGGATGGCTAGCGGCCAGAAACAGGATAAATACCAGCGCAACAGGTACAATGATCTTAGCTGTATTGATTTTTACGCGCGGCGGATTGGTTACGATAACACTCAAGAACCCAACTAGCATAAGCGTCAGGATATATACGACAACCTGAATACCCATGGGTTGATCAACATAACCCACTAAGATATGCAGTAACTGTCCAAGCAGGCTCTGTTGAGAAAGTATATTGGAGGTATCCCAAATGTTGTAACCCAGTGCAGGAATCAGATCTGCCTGGACGAGATAACTGCTGGCCTGAGCAGCAAGCCCCGCTGTTAATAATAAAAGGAGCCAGCCAGAGACACGGAACAGTGTCTTTAATGGTATACGTGCCAGGCCAAGATACATGACAACACCAATTGCCACACCAGCCAGTAATCCCAGTACCCCGCCGGTTAACATACCCAGCGCGTCTGAGCCCGCAGCAGAAACACCATACATTAACAACACAACCTCACTACCTTCGCGCAAGATTGCCAGTCCGATAATCACGGCAATAATTGTCGGTGGTTTTTCTCCCTGCAGTATGCTGTTACCAACCTGTTTAACGTGGTAGGTAATTTGCTGGGAATGCCTGCGCATCCAGATAAGATGCCAGCTGAGCATCAGGACCGCAGCACTGAGAATGAGAGCATTCAACAATTCGCTACCCATACCTTCGGCCATGGGTGCAATCTGTCCAGCCAACAGGGCAAGCACTACGGCGCCGAGCAATCCGGAAGCTACTCCAATTGAAGCAAGGCGCATCCGACCTTGCACACCTTTGGTAATAGCCAGAATCAGGCCCATGATGAGTGCAGCTTCCAGCACCTCTCGAAATACGATTACGGCTGTACCTAACATAAGATTAACCTTACTTTACAATGACACGGCCTTTGGCCGTTTTGGGATTAAATTCACCAAAGAACTCATAAGTCCCAGGCTTCAGGGGGCCAATAAATATAATCGCCTGCCGGCCACCCGGGATCACCTTTTCACGGTGCATGCTATGACTCTCAAATTCCTCAGGTGTCGGATCCTGATTTTTGACTACCAGCTTGACCTTGGTGTCAGCAGGGATTGTGATTTCGGCGGGCACGAAC
>JASFLL010000177.1:0-4610 GCA_050118115.1 Thioalkalispiraceae bacterium | reverse complement strand
AACCCGGTGTTGATATTGTCATCGGACCTGGAACAGAGGCCATTGCAGGGGAGGGGCAGATTTTAACTGCGGGCGGTATTGATGCACACATACACTTTATTTGTCCGCAACAGATTGATGAGGCGTTGATGTCTGGTGTGACTACAATGTTAGGTGGAGGCACTGGTCCGGCCACCGGCACCAATGCCACCACCTGTACGCCAGGCCCCTGGAATATTCACCGGATGCTACAGGCCGCTGATGACTTTCCCATGAACCTGGGTTTTCTCGGTAAAGGCAATGCCAGTACTCCTGAGGCTCTGGAAGAACAGGTTGAAGCCGGTGCCATGGGATTGAAATTACATGAAGACTGGGGAACAACGCCCGCGGCAATTGATAATTGTTTAAACGTGGCAGAGAAAATGGATGTGCAAGTGGCCATCCATACCGATACCCTGAATGAATCGGGATTTGTCGAAGATACCCTGGCGGCGTTCAAGGATCGCGTGATACACACCTATCATACGGAAGGCGCTGGCGGCGGTCATGCACCAGATATTATCAAAGCCTGTGGCGAGGCCAACGTCTTGCCTTCCAGTACCAATCCAACTCGGCCATACACGGTTAATACAATCGATGAACACCTGGATATGTTAATGGTATGTCATCACCTGGATCCGAATATTGCTGAAGATGTTGCTTTTGCAGAATCACGCATACGGCGCGAAACCATTGCCGCCGAAGATATCCTGCACGACCTGGGTGCTTTTTCCATGATTGCTTCTGACTCGCAGGCGATGGGAAGGGTGGGTGAAGTGATTACTCGTACCTGGCAAACAGCGCACAAAATGAAAGTGCAACGGGGTAATCTGGAACAGGATAGTGCACGTAATGATAATTTCCGCGCCAGACGCTATATCGCTAAATATACAATCAACCCGGCCATTACCCACGGTATCGCAGACCAGGTTGGCTCCATTGAGGTTGGCAAACTGGCCGATCTGGTTTTGTGGAAACCGGCATTTTTTGGAGCCAAGCCAGCATTGATTCTAAAAGGGGGATTTATCGCTGCAGCTCCGATGGGCGATCCCAATGCTTCCATTCCAACGCCACAACCAGTTCACTATCGACCGATGTTTGGCGCATTTGGTGGCGCGAGGTCGAGTACGAGTTTAACATTTGTATCACAGGCAGGTTACAAGGCCGAAGTAGCAGAACAGCTCGGCCTGAGAAAAAACATTGCCATGGTCAGTGGGACACGTACTATCAGTAAAGCCGACATGAAGCTTAATGACTATCAGCCAACAATAGAGGTAGATCCACAAACTTATGAAGTACGTGCGGATGGAAAGCTGTTAACCTGTGAACCGGCTGAAGTATTACCGTTAGCACAAAAGTACTTCCTGTTTTGAGGTCCGCAATTATTTTATGTTAAAAGCAACTGAAGTAGTAATTGATAAGATGGTTGACGCGAAACTGTCACTGACCCTGCCATTTGAATTGAGACAAAAAAGCCGGCTCAAGGCGACCCTGGATAACGGTGACGAAATTGGCCTGATGTTGCCAAGGGGAACCGTGTTACGTGGTGGTGATTTTCTAAAAACTGAAGATGGTGCATTTGTTGTAGTGAAAGCTGCTAGGGAAATGGTTTCAACTGCAACGATTGAGGATCCTCAACTTTTTGCTCGAGCCTGCTATCATCTGGGTAATCGTCATGTGCCACTCCAAATTGGGGTAAACTGGGTGCGTTATCTGCATGATCATGTGCTTGACGAGATGCTGTCAGGGCTGGGAATCGTGGTAAGTTGTGAGCAGGCCAGCTTCGAACCGGAGGCCGGCGCCTACGGCGGCCACGCACATCACCACCACTAGTTATGAAGCAGAATCACTCATCATCGTTCTCGATGTTACGTTTGTGGCAACTCATTAGTCCTGCCTTACCGGTGGGGGCCTACGCATATTCGCAGGGGCTTGAATATGCAATTGATGCCAACTGGGTTACGAATAAACGAGAAGTACAGGAGTGGATTAAAGGACAGCTATGTCATAATCTGGCACACCTGGATATACCGGTACTAAGAAATTTATATTCTGCATGGCAAGCGGATGATCTCAATGAAGTCGAGGAATGGGCGCAGTTTCTGGTTGCATCACGGGAAGCCAGTGAGTTGTTGGCAGAGGACCTGCATCTGGGACGGGCTTTGGCGACCCTGTTACATGAACTGGGTGTACCGTCTGCCGAATCATTCAAGTTCTCGGATACAGCCTGCTTTGCGGTTTTGCTTTCCCTGGCTGCCGTGCACTGGCAGATAACAGTTGCGGATATAGCCAGCGGCTATTTATGGTCCTGGAGTGAAAACCAGGTGGCGGCTGCGATCAAACTGGTGCCGCTTGGTCAGACAGATGGTCAGAAGATTTTGTCGGCTGTCTCTAAAGTGATTCCAGATTCGGTTGCAACAGGACTCGCCTTGGCAAATGAAGAAATAGGCATGTTGGCGCCCGGGGTGGCGATGGCCAGTGCTTTGCATGAAACACAATATTCGCGCTTGTTCAGATCGTAATTAAGCCACAGGTGGCACGGGCTACATCGGAAAATCAAAAAATATCGCCGTGTACCCGGTGGGTTAAGTTAGGTTTAGTTGTGTGAAGAAATAATGGATAAATGACTACGTGGTCTCTATGTCCGCCGTGGTTTAAAATTCACTTTTTATAATTCACGCATTTGTGGGAATGGCGAGGTAAATATATGTCTGATCAGGTATTGCGGGTAGGTGTTGGTGGTCCGGTTGGCTCCGGTAAAACAGCGCTGGTAGAAGCATTGTGCAAATCTATGCGCGATCGATATAACATTGCGGTTGTAACCAATGACATTTATACGAAAGAAGATGCCCAGTTCTTGATTAAACATTCAGCCTTGTCAGAAGATCGTATCATCGGGGTTGAAACAGGCGGTTGTCCACACACAGCAATTCGTGAAGATGCCTCGATGAATCTGGCTGCGGTTGCTGAGCTTAACCAGCGCTTTAACAATCTTGATCTGGTGCTGGTTGAAAGTGGCGGTGATAACCTGAGTGCCACATTTAGCCCTGAGCTTTCAGATCTAACAATTTATGTTATCGACGTTTCCGCCGGCGACAAGATCCCGCGCAAGGGCGGGCCGGGGATCACCAAGTCAGACTTGTTGGTAATCAATAAAATTGACCTTGCACCGCATGTTGGCGCTTCACTGGATGTTATGGATAGAGACGCAAAAACAATGCGTGGTGATCGGCCGTTCGTTTTTTCAAAACTTAAAACCGGTGAAGGCCTGTCTGTAATCGAAGACTTCATTATCAATAAAGGCATGCTGGCAACATAGCTGTTGTATATAACCCAACCCGTTCGTATTCATACCACAAATTCCCCCTAAAACCGCACCATAATGCGGCACCCAATTAGTGCGCCCGCACTAACATCGAACATTTCAAATATTGCATAAATGCAACATCTTGCATAACTACCTGTAAGTAAAGGTAAAAACAGGTTGGCACACGGATTGCTCTTAAGGGTCAGAAGTTGTGTTTGTTCACACAAATTAAAGAGGAGGAGGGACAGCTCCTTTTAGTGGTGAACACAGGAATATACACACTGATGACTTTGGATATGTACTCATAAACATTAACTACTTGGGAGTAGAAAAAATGAAATTGAACAAATTTAACCTAACCGCTGTTGCTCTGGCTGTTTCTGTTGCAAGTTTTGCTGGTATGCCAGCAACTGCCAGTGCGGAAGTATCTGCCTCACTCGGCATTTCAAACATGTACTTATGGCGTGGTCAGAACATCAGTAATCCGTCACCGGCTGTTTCAGGTAGCATCGACTATTCAGCCAAAGGTGGTTTTTACGCCGGTATCTGGGGTAGCAGTGAAGGCCCATTCGATGGAAGCTCTGAAATCGATCTGTATGCCGGTTATGGCAGCAGCATTGGCGATTTTGGCTATGACGTTTCCTACTATAAGTATCTGTACCCAGGTGCTACAGCTGGTGCTGTTGAATGTGATTTAGGTGATTGTGACTTGTCAGACGTTGTAGTTAGCCTCAGCTACGGTCCAGTTGCCCTGACTGGTTACTTTGGTGTTGAGAGTGGCTCTACCAAAGACAAGTACTACACACTGAGTGGCGATATCGGCAAATTCACACTGTTGTATGGTAAGTACGAAGGTCAAAATGCTGCTGAGGGATTGGATTATTCACATGTACAGGTTTCTTACGCCTTTAATGATGAACTGTCATTTACTGTGAGCAAGGCAAGTGAAGATGGCTACGGTACTGGTCCTAGCAGTGCCAGTGGTGTGTTTACCGAAAATCCTTTGTTCCAGGTTTCTTACTCAAAATCATTTGATATGAAATAAAAAAATAGCCTGCCCCTGAGTTCAAGGGGCAGGCATTTTCAATATAACAATGACTATAAAACTATAAGGAGTCATCATGAATAATAATGCTAAACAATTAGCACGGATTGCTGTACTCGCGTGCGCTTTTTTGCTGAGTCAGCTTTCAGTAGCTGCTGATACCATTAAGGTTGGTGTTCTACACTCACTGTCAGGCACCATGGCTATCAGTGAGACAACCCTTAAAGATACCGTCTTGAT
>JASFLL010000176.1:0-4646 GCA_050118115.1 Thioalkalispiraceae bacterium | reverse complement strand
AAAAACAACATGCTCATCATTGGATCAGCCGCACCCTGTTGTGCTGCAGCACCATTGTCAGCGAAGGCCTGAGAAATAAAAAAGCTCATGTGCACACCCTTATTATGAATGATTAATTTATTGACCGTCACTTCGCCTGCCCGGATATTGCTCGGGCATGGAGGCAACGGGGCCGTATTATTACATATTTGTATTGCCGGTTTCGCCTTTTACAACCCGTTTCGTATAGAAATCCCTTATAAATGTGTCCAGATTTCCTGATTGAATGGCCGCCCGCAGGCCTGCCATCAGGTTCTGGTAGTAATGCAGATTGTGGATAGTATTTAAGCGTGCACCCAGTATTTCTCCCGCCTTATCCAGGTGGCGGAGGTAGGCTCGGCTGTAATTTCTACAGGTATAACAATCGCATTCCGGGTCCAACGGGGCAATATCATCCTGATACTGGCTATTGCGGATCCTGACCACCCCTTCTGAAGTAAACAGGTGGCCGTTCCTGGCGTTTCTGGTCGGCATCACACAATCGAACATATCCACGCCACGGCGTACCGCCTCCACCAGGTCTTCCGGCGTTCCCACGCCCATCAGGTAGCGGGGTTTATCATCTGGCATTTCCGGCGTCAGCTTATCCAGGACCTTGAGCATTTCTTCCTTGGGTTCACCAACCGACAGACCGCCGATAGCATAACCATCGAAGCCGATCTGCCGCAAGCCATCCAGGGACTCTTTGCGCAAGTGTGGATACATGCCTCCTTGCACGATACCAAATAATGCGGACGGGTTCTGGCCATGAGCAGTCTTGCTACGCTGTGCCCAGCGTAATGATAACTCCATCGATTCCCTGGCCTGTGTCTCAGTAGCCGGGTACGGGGTACATTCATCGAAGATCATCACAATATCGGCGCCCAGCTTCCGCTGAACCTGCATGGAAATTTCAGGCGTCAGTTCCACCTGGGCACCATCCACCGGGGACGCGAACGTGACACCCTGCTCGGTTATTTTTCGAAGCTCGCCCAGGCTCCAGACCTGGAAACCACCGGAGTCAGTCAATATCGGTCCCTGCCAGTGCATAAAATCATGCAAGTCCCCATGTTTTTGAATGACGCGGGTCCCAGGACGTAACATCAGGTGAAAAGTGTTACCTAATATAATCTGGGCACCTGATTCCAGCAGCTCTTCCGGTGTCATGGCCTTAACCGTGCCATAAGTGCCGACTGGCATAAACGCCGGGGTATCGACCACACCTCGATCGAATTCAAGCTGACCACGCCGGGCCTGACCATCAGTAGAGTGTAATGTAAATTTCATTAAGAAAAATCGTAATCAAAAGTCTATAGGATCAACATGGCGTCGCCATAACTAAAGAAGCGATAGCGTTGTTTAACGGCATGTTGGTAGGCCGCCATTGTTAACTTATAACCGGCAAAAGCACTCACCAGCATCAACAATGTTGATTCCGGTAAATGGAAATTTGTCAGCAACGCATCAACCACTTTAAATTCAAAGCCCGGCGTGATGAAGATGTCCGTCTCACCTTCGAAGGGACTGATGGTCCCGGCCAAAGCCGCAGTTTCCAGACACCTGACGGTTGTTGTGCCAATAGCAATAACACGCCCACCCTTTTGTTTTGTTTGTTCAATTTGTGTGACGATGGTTTGATCAACGCTAATCCATTCTTCATGCATTTTATGATCAGCGATATGTTCGACCCGCACCGGCTGGAAAGTTCCGGCACCGACATGCAGGGTAACATAGCCAATGTTCACCCCTTTGTTTTCCAGTCTAGACAGAAGTTGCTTATCAAAATGTAAGCCGGCCGTTGGTGCGGCTACGGCACCCGGCTGTTCGGCATAGACAGTTTGATAACGTTCGAAATCTTCTGCCTTGTCGCTTCTTTCTATATAAGGTGGCAAGGGAATATGCCCAATCTCATCCAGGACATCCAGCACTGAACGTTTCGAACCAAACCGCAGGTGAAAAAATTCATCTCTACGCCTGAGCACATCGGCACTAATGCTGTTAGCAAAGATTAAGGTGCTACCGGGTTTGGGTGATTTGCTGGCCCTGACCTGAGCCAATACCTCGTGCTCATTTAATATCCGCTCAATTAATACTTCCAGTTTGCCCCCGGTTTGCTTCTCGCCATACAGACGCGCAGCAATGACTCGGGTATTATTCATCACCAGTAAATCGCCGGCTTCCAGAAATGATTCGATATTAGTAAATAGTCTGTCGTCGA
Source organism: Thioalkalispiraceae bacterium (assembly GCA_050118115.1). Taxonomy (GTDB): domain Bacteria; phylum Pseudomonadota; class Gammaproteobacteria; order UBA6429; family Thiohalophilaceae; genus SZUA-24. The sequence goes on along the minus strand of JASFLL010000176.1, from coordinate 2,410 downwards.
ATTTTTGTGTTGCCCGGTTCAATACCAGCAAACGGCTATCAGTACGTTGTTCAGTTGGGAATTGGGCGATCAATTCACTGGGAAGCTGATAATCAAAGTCCTTGAGTTTCATCTTGCATGAACCACAACGCGCTTCAGGATAGTGGTACAAACACTTAAAGTGACTTAACCAGTGTTGCGCATGCCTGCAGCAATCGCATTGATACTGCGCAACAGGGGATCCAGCCAGACCTCACGATCTTCTTCACAAACAGATTCATCACGAAAACGCTGTAATAGCATTAGCTGAATCTGATTGAGAGGATCCAGGTAGGGGTTACGGCGGCTTAGTGAAAGTGCCAACTGGGGTGTCTCAGCCATTAAATAAGGCAGTTTTGCCACATTTAAAACATTTTGCACCGTACGTTCATGTTCATTACGGATCATTCTATAAACATGATTGGCGGATTCCTGATCCAGGCAAAGACTGACATAGGTCTGCGCAATATGCATTTCCGCCTTGAACAGTGCCATTTGTGAATTACTCAACAGCGCCCGAAAGAATGGCCAGTGCTGATACATTTCCTGCAACTTATGCATACGATCAGCATTATTATTGGACCACTTGTGTAAAGCACTACCGATACCATACCAGGCAGGCATGGTATGGCGTGACTGTGCCCAGCCAAACACCCAGCCGATCGCTCGTACCGAGCCCTTTGATCGATCACTTTTCTTGCGATGTGATGGTCTTGAACCAATATTCATCAAGGCGATTTCAGATACCGGGGTTGCCTCGTAGAAATAATCCAGGAAACCAGGGGTACGATCCGTCAATTCGCGGTATTCCTGTTCACCGGTATTGGCCAGCTCTTTCATAATCTGGCAGTACTCATGATCCTCTTGCGATTCGGGTTTAACCAGATTCAGGCTCGCTTTTAGTAAGCCAGTCAAACCAACAGTCAGTTCATAGATTGCAGTTTCCTGGTTACTGTACTTATACGACAGGACTTCACCCTGTTCGGTAAACTTGATCTCGCCATGCACGGTACCGGCCGGCTGCGACAAAATCGCTTCATGAGTAGGACCACCGCCGCGACCAATTGTACCGCCGCGACCATGGAACAGACGGCACTTGATACCGCGTGACTGGGTCAGCGCGGTAATTTTTTGTTGTGCCTGATAGAGACTCCAGGCAGAAGACAGGATGCCACCATCCTTACAGGAATCAGAATAGCCGAGCATCACTTCCTGTTTATTACCCGATGCTTTTAATAAGGCCGCATAGGTATCGTCATCCAGTAATTGTGTCATTACCGGCTCGATGTGTGCCAGGTCATCAATAGTTTCAAACAGGGGTGAGATGCGTACGTGACAATACCACTCGTTATTCTCATACCCGGCCAGACCCGATAACCAGGCCAGGAACATGACTTCCATGACATGGCTGGCTTCATGGGTCATGGATATGACGTAGTTTCCAAACGCATTGGGGCTGACGACCTTGCGCATACTCGCGACAACTTCAAATACTTCGACAGTTTCTTTTGACATGTCCGTCAGCTTGTCAGGATTAAATTCCTTGACGGGTCCAGAAATGAATTTTGACAAGGTCGAAAGACGTTGCTCTTCCGGAAGCGATAAATAATCACTAACACCGAATTGCTCAAGAATCTCAGAGACTGTCTGCGAATGGATAGTCGATTCCTGGCGAATATCCAGTTGTGTAAGGAAAAATCCAAATGTCTCTGCCAGTCGGATCAGATCTTTGAGTTCACCCTCCGCGACAATCGCATCGCCATGACTGATTAATGATGCATGAATCAGATAAAGGTCGTGCAGGAAAGTTTGTTCATTTTCATAGGCACAGCCCTGCTCTTTTGGGCTTTCACCTTCTATTAGTGAATTAATATTATCCAACGTGCACATCACGCGGTGATGCATAATATAAAGCTTGCGCCGATAGGGTTCCTGCATGAAACGATCCGGTTTTTGCTGGAATGGTTCTGGAACTTCCTGTTCATCCTTAGCAAGGCTTTCAAGGAATGCCTCACTGGGCTGACATAACTTAATCGATTGGGTCAGGATATGCGATAGATGCATCAGGCGCTCTTCATATTCCTGTAATATTTCCCGCGCCTGCAGACACAGGGCCATCACTGTTGTTTGCGGTTTAACAAAGGGGTTTCCGTCTCGGTCACCACCAATCCATGAACCAAAGCGCATAAAACTCGGTACTTTTATCGGTTCATCACTGTCATCATAAATCCGCGCTACCGAACGTTCCATGTTGCGATAGACCTGGGGGACAGCCTTAAATAAACTCTCGCGGAAGTAATGCAGACCATTTTTAACCTCATCAAGGACTTCTAATCGGCGTTCACGAACTTCATTGGTCTTGTAAAGAATCTGTACTTCGCGTTCCAGTTCG
>JASFLL010000175.1:0-4672 GCA_050118115.1 Thioalkalispiraceae bacterium | reverse complement strand
GGGGGATGCCATACTTCTCGATGAGTAGCTTGGCTTGTGTGCCTTTGCCCCCGCCTGGGGCACCAATTAATACGATTCTCATTTTAATTTTCACTCCATTCCGGTTATCACTAAAATCTTTGACATGCTTATATATTGTATATGTGACGCTGGAAGATTTTCATTTTGTCACAAAGCAGATGCGTAAAACTAGACGCTCATGTAATACAAGTCAATGCTCGTTATGGCTTTATTGGTTCTCATTTTGAGTATCGCACCTTGAAAGTGCACGAAAATAGTATCAAGCAAGAACTTTGTAATCATTTGCACAACATGAACTGCTAATATAGTTGTGTGTTCGAATGAAATTTATTGCGGCAAACTATGAGCAAAAAAATATTGCCCGATGCATCAGCACAGAACACCGTATTCCGGTACTGATTAACCTGCCTAAACTACCTTCGATATTTACTACGCGATGATCACAAAATGACATTCTGGTTTAGCCATGGGTGACTATCCGGACCTGGGGCATGCATTGCTGGTCAAGGAAAAACCTCAGACTTCTGGGTCTATCAGCCTGTTTAGTTAAAATTCGTGTAATTTTATAGGCTTAGCGATAGCTTGATGAAAAATGAGATATTTCATTAGAGATAGATGAATAAAAATTGGCGAAAAAATCAACGAAACACATTTACAAGCTTCTGATGACTGTTAGAATACGCGCCTTTTCAACAACCCGCCCTGGAAGTATAGAGAAGGCTATTCAACTATGAATCTTGATCGTGTCGGACCCGGCAAAGACATACCCAATGACTTCAATGTCATTATTGAAATCCCATCGCACGCAGACCCGGTGAAATACGAGGTCGATAAAGAAACGGGAGCCATGTTTGTCGACCGTTTCATGAATACTGCGATGCATTACCCCTGCAATTACGGATATATCCCCCATACATTGTCCGAAGACGGTGATCCCGTTGATGTACTAGTGGTCACACCCGTACCACTGATCAGTGGTTCCGTCATACGCTGCCGAGCGGTGGGCATCTTGAATATGACCGACGAAGCCGGCCCTGATGGAAAGTTACTGGCTGTGCCCATCGACAAGCTCTGTGTCCTCTACCGCGAAGCGAAAAAACCAGAAGACATGCCCCTGCAGCTGCTGTCACAAATCACCCATTTCTTCGAGCACTACAAAGACCTCGAACCGGGAAAGTGGGTCAAGGTTGAAGGCTGGGGTGGTGTTGATGCGGCCGAAAAGGAAATCAGGAATGCGATCCAGCGCTTTAACGATGCGCCGGAAAAACCTTTCTTCTGATTTATGAAAATCTGCATTGTCTCCGACAGCCACGACAACCGTGCTCTGCTGGCCACCGCAGTGGACGATGCAAAATCCAGGGGTGCGGAGCTGGTCCTGCACTGCGGCGATGTCATTGCACCAACCACTTTGCGGGGATTACCCCCAATCGGACTCCCCATCCACGTCATTCATGGCAATAATACCGGTGACCTGGTTACCATGCATGCCTTGATGAACTCGTTTGCGGATATCATTCACTACCACGGCCAGGATGCCAGCCTGGAACTGGCCGGACGACGCATTTTTCTGGTTCACTACCCACACTACGCCCAGGCCATGGCCCTCACGGGTGATTATGACCTGGTCTGTTGTGGGCACGATCACCGCTTCCTGGTCGAACAGATCCGTAACATAAAGGGAACCGAAACGACCCTGGTGAATCCGGGTACGGTTGGGGGCGTAGGTAAACCGCCTACTTATGTAATAGGTGATCTGGAAAAGATGGAATTTGAAATCCATTCAGTCCCCACTGAGCACCCGGTCATAAAAAATACCGACCCCGTAACTCCCCACAAATAGTTTTCTTGTCGCCAGGTTTTCTGCTCGTTAAACTTGATGGGTGAATTTTTTATCGAGTAGTGCCCGACATGCGTCTGTTTAAATTATTAATCATTGGTATCATCGTTACTGTTGCTTACCTTTATACACAGCAACACAGTACTGATACACCTCAATGGGAAACCATCGCGGTTGGCCCTGATATTTCGATCCAGTTCCCACAACAACCTGTTTCTAAATCATTCCACAGGGAAATTCCGGGACTTGGTAACATCAAGCTCACCACATTCCAGAGCGCAAAAGATACCCATATCTTCGTACTCCTGTGGGCACAGTCTTTAAAAAAAGATATACGCGGCAGGAGTCTGATTTCACTGCTAAGTAGCGTGCATGCCATCAATGATACAACCGGGCTTAAAATTTCAAATGAAAAAGAGTTTATGTTCCGTAACCACCGTGGAATAGAATATGAGGCAACAAATAGAAATGGAGCTTCAATCTGGTGTCGTACGATCAAAAAAGATAACCAGCTTATTTCCATCATATATGGGAGTAACTCGCAAGACATTGATAAACAGATACGAGATAACTTTCTCAACTCATTACAACTTTAGCTGGTAGCTTAAACCTTAATGCTGACAATACCCTGATAGTCTTGTGGGGATAGCCAATAATTGGTATAAAGCTATTTATAGGGAGATCATTCGTTACTGCTGGAGTTCAGCCATCGATTGTATGGCTATAAGTTATGTCCAAATCTTCACCGGATCATAAAAAGGTCCTCATCATCCAATATTCTCAGTCAGGTCAGTTGACCCGTATTATTCAACAGGTTAGTAAACCGATACTGGAATCTAATGAGATCGAGACCAGGGTTATCACCCTTGAGCCAGTCAAACCTTATCCTTTTCCCTGGCCATTACTCAAATTCTTTAACATCTTTCCTGAATGTGTCTATCTGGATCCACCGGAGCTTAAACCCATCAATATGACTACAGAAGAAAGATATGATCTTATACTCTTTTCCTACCAGGTCTGGTTTTTGTCCCCCTCTTTGCCTGCCACCGCCTTCCTGAAAAGCGAAGTCGCAAAAACCATTTTCCAGGACACGCCGGTTATTACACTTATCGCCTGTCGGAACATGTGGACCCAGGCACACCTGACAGCTAAGGAACTGTTAAGTAAACTGGGTGCAAAATTAATTGATAATATTGTACTGCTGGATCAAGGGTCGACCATGGCGAGTTTTGTTACGACTCCCCGCTGGTTACTGACAGGACACAAAGATGGCTTCTGGGGACTACCGCCCGCCGGTGTATCAGATGAAGATATTTTATCGGCCTGTCGCTTTGGTAAGGCTATTGTTGACGGACTTGCTGCCGATAAAGAACTTGACGGCCAGCCCTTATTGGCTGGGTTAGGCGCAGTCAATGCCGATGTCGCATTGATTCAATCGGAAAAAATTGGCTACCGCAGTTTCAGGATCTGGGGTAAATTACTACGCGCAATTGGGGATCAGTCCTCAAAATTACGTAAAATTATACTGGTTATTTATATCCTGTTCCTGATTGGTATGATCCTGACCGTCGTCCCCGTCACACTACTTGTTAAATGGCTATTGCGGCCATTATTAGTGAATTATCATCAGCGACTGAAACAGGAGTTTGAACAACCCTCTGGTTCGGGTACCGAAAGGATGGAAGAATTTAAGTGTCAGAACTAGACGTTTACATTACTCAAACAGCCAGTGTGCTCCCCAACGAGCCAGTTAACAACGACGAAATTGAAGATGTGCTGGGCATGATAGGAGATCGGCCTTCTCGTACCAAACGTATTATCCTCAGACAAAACGGTATCACCGAACGTTATTACGTTCTTGATCCCAAAACACGCCAACCAAACTACACGAATGCTCAATTAACTGCAGATGCTGTGCGCAGATTATTTAATTGTGAACAACAGTTACAAGAAATTGACTGCCTCGCCAGTGGTACGACCCTGGCCGATCAAATCGCACCAAACCACGGACTGATGGTCCATGGAGAATTAAAAATACCTCCCTGTGAAGTGGTGGCGACGTCGGGAATTTGTATGAGCGGTATCAGTGCCCTCAAGTATGCCTACATGTCAGTTAAATGCGGCGACCATAAAAAGGCCGTATCAACCGGTTCTGAAACTTCCTCGGTTATGTTGCGTTCAGAAAAGTATCATTGTGAACCTGGCTACACGGATGAAGACATCAAACAACACCCGGAACTCTGTTTTGAAAAAGACTTTTTGCGCTGGCTATTATCCGATGGTGCCGGCGCATTTTTACTGGAACCCCAGCTGAATGGTCACCACACCCAAACGGTGGTGAAAATTAACTGGCTAAAAATGTATTCATTCGCCAATGAACTGGAAACCTGTATGTATGCGGGGGCCTCAAAAAACCAGGATGGGCAGTTAACCAGCTGGACCAGCTATTCACATAACGAATTAAAAAACAATGCCATCCTGACAATTCAACAGGATGTGCGACTATTAAACGAAAATATTATCAATATCAGTTTACATGCGCTTGATAAAGTCCGCGAAGAGACAGGCATCCAGGCGGATGAAATCGACTATTTCCTGCCGCATTTGTCATCCATGTACTTTTTTGAGCGTTTCAAAAATGCCCTGGATGATGCTGGGTTTAATATTCCACGTGAAAAGTGGTTTACTAATTTAACAACCAAAGGCAATACCGGTTCGGCTTCGATATATATTATGCTGGATGAATTATTAAAATCGGGAAAGTGTAAAAGTGGCGAGAAGATCCTCTGTTTTGTCCCCGAAAGTGGACGCTTC
>JASFLL010000174.1:0-4680 GCA_050118115.1 Thioalkalispiraceae bacterium | reverse complement strand
CGACTTAATCGGCGCTCCCGTATCAGTTTCAGCCGCCGACTCGGGTTGCAGGTACCTGGCAATCACCTTAAAGAATTTTTCAGTCTCAATTGGCTTGGAGAGGTATTCGTTACAACCAGCTTCAATGTAAGTTTTTACGTCTTCTTTCATGACATTAGCCGTCAATGCCACGATAGGTTTGGTATAGTTATTATCTTCCCGTAATATCCTGGTGGCCTCAAGACCATCCATTACAGGCATTTGCATATCCATCAGAACAAGATCGAAATCATCACTGAGTGCTTTATCAATAGCCTGTTCGCCATTTTCAACTATAGTAATATCGACATTGATTTTTTCCAGGAACAATTTAAGTAACTGCTGGTTAACGAGGTTATCTTCAACAACAAGAATCCGGCCAGATAAGTTCATCGTTTTGAATTTAGACACAATATCCTGTTTCGGGTTGTCATTAACTTTCTCGTCACCTTCTAACAGGTTAGTTGCCGGGGTTTTCATCGTCACTCTGAAGGTACTTCCTTCATCGGGCACCGCATCCACTTCCAGCTTCACATTGAGCGCTTTCGCCAGGTTCTTTGAGAGCGAGAGACCCAGGCCCGTGCCACCGAAACGTCGGCTGATGGTTGCATCTGCCTGGCTAAAATCTTCAAAAATCAGGTCTATCTGGTTTTTATCCAGACCAATTCCTGAATCAATAACTTTAATATCAAGCTCTTCATTTTCTTGATTATAGTTCATCTCAATATTGACATACCCATGTTCAGTAAATTTCACCGCATTCGAACATAGATTTAATATTATTTGTTTTAACCTGAACGGATCGGTTTTTATATCGACCGGCAATGGATAAAACTTCTTAACCTCGAAATCAAGATGCTTCTCTTCTGCAAGCGGACGCACGATCATTTCTATCTCGTCGATTATCTCAAAAAGCGGTGTAGCTATAATTTCGACATTCAGTTTGTTGGCATCGACTTTTGAAAGATCAAGAATATCATTGATTACTTTCAGCAAATGCTTACTGCTTTTTATTATCATGTTGAGTGCCTTTTGGCGCATTTCCATTGTCTGGCTACTTAACAAAGAGGACTCCGCAAAACCAATGATTGCTGTGATTGGCGTGCGTATTTCATGACTCATATTTGCCAGGAAGGCAGATTTACTTTTGGTTGCGGCTTCGGCACGCTCATAGGCAATCTCAAGTTCTTTATTTTTTCTGAGTAGTTGCCTGTTCTTTTTGGCAACTGTATGTGAAACATAAGTAGCGATGGTTAGTGAAATTCCGATAACAATCATTGCAAGAATAACGATCGCCAAAAAAGTTTCTCTATAAAGTTGCTTGCTTTTTGCCAACGCTTCCTGCGAATATTTTTTTTGCAACATGACCAGCTTATCCAGCGTATCATACATGGGTGCCCGGGCTGCTTCTGCTGCTTCCATTGCCACAGATACCTCATTGATATCTTTACCCTCTCTCAGCATCTTTACTGCCTTCTCACTAAGGGGTTGTGATGTAATTGCAGATTGCCGTAGTTGTGCATGCAGTTGTTTTTCTTCATCGGTCATGGGCAGGGATTTTAATTTCTGCCTTGCCACAATGTAAGGAGCAGCGTATGAGTGGAAGCGGAGAATTTCTTCATCAAGCCTGAATGGATCATCCATCGTTAGCATCTTACTCATGGACATGACCCGATACTGGATCGCATTGCGCATGGTCTGCGCGTATTCGATTTTGGCATTACTGACGACGACCAGCTCGTTGACAATCGAGTTAGCATATTGAGTTTGATACAGCACCCCGCCTGATGAAACAATCATCAGGAAGATAATAATCCCAAATCCCAGCTGAACTCGGTTTCCCATCGTTGGGCTATCCCTTAATATTTATGTAATGTCATCACTGACAGGTGACCACTTTTTATAATCCGGTCTGTTTTCTCCTATCGGTCGCAGGGTTATAAGCTTTACAGATTCCGTGAGTGGAAATCGTCAACAGTTGTTAAAAGTGGTCATATTTTAATCATTCCCATAACAAAAACAGTAAGTTTCGCTGAAATCTTAAACAATTTGCTTAAGATATGGTCCAATAGACCGATAACCTCATAAACCAAGGGTGGATAGCGTATGAAGTTCGATGCCTTATTCAGACAGCTCATCGAGACCACTTCAGATATTGTCGTAGTCTGCGATAGCACTCCCCCCGAAAAAGGTGGCCCACGTATCGTCTATGTGAATCCAGCCTTTGAATCACTGATGGGATACGATGCCAATGAAGTACTGGGGGCATCACCGGATATCCTGAATGGACGTGGCACCGATCGTCAAACTCGTTACCGAATCCGTAAGGCAATGCGCAATGGCAAGGGTATTCGCACCGAACTGTTGAAGTACAACAAGGTCGGCAAGGGTTACTGGATGGATATCAATATCATTCCACTCGTTGATGAAAACGGTAAGGTCACACATTTCGCATCTATCGAACGTGACTTGTCACGATACAAGCGAATGGAGAGTCAGCTGATTAGTATGGCGTTGTTTGACTCACTGACCGGTGCGCTAAGTCGCCCCGCCTTTATGGAACAAGCTTCAAAAGAACTCTCACGCAGCATGCGATTCCACCGTCCACTTTCAGTGATGATGATCGACATTGACCATTTCAAGTCAATAAATGATAACTATGGTCATGCCGCAGGTGACAATGTGCTACAGATCTTTGTTGAAGCAATCCAGGAAGTGATTCGAAGCACGGATTTCCTTGGTCGAGTAGGCGGTGAAGAATTTGCCCTGTTGCTACCCGACACTTCAGCCAGGGCCGCTTACCATCTGGCTGAAAGAGTACGTGAACGAATTACCAAGTATCCATACCTTGCCGGTGACATGTTAATTGAAGTCACTGCTAGCCTGGGTGTTGCCGAATATCAATCGCTGGACGGGGACATCAAATCTGTATTAAACCGCGCCGATGAAGCCCTCTACCAGGCCAAACAGGCTGGCAGAAACAGGGTGAACATCGCAGCCTGATCCTGGCGGCCCGACAATACTTCAATTTACCTTACGTAGATATGTATTACCTTCATCCAGCAGCGCTCTGACTCGCGATAATAAGTCGTCCATATCTGGCATAATTACATCCAGCAGTCCGCAGTTCATCAGGATCAATATCTAGAAGCTTGATTACTATCCTGAAATATTTTTATTGTCAGAACCCGTTGTAATATTTAGCGAAACAAAACCAAGTACAGCAGTTGGTTTATTTGATCGCTAAAACAAGTTTTGTGTAGAAACATTCAGAAATGTACTCGCTTTTAGTGATACTTTTGATATGGTCTTTGGCCGCCCACAGCCTAAAGCATTATTTAATAACGACTGGACATCACTAATCTGTAAAATATCATTAGTATTGTAATCTACTCTTTCACAGTCTGCGATTTATTGGAGAATCTTAATGGTCAAAATCGACGATATACTCGGAAAAGAAGCCGAATCTCTGTTGACCCATACATGCACGGGCATTCCTAAAGAACATATACATGTCCCGGGGCCGGATTTTATTGACCGGGTTGTCGCCAGAAAAAACAGAAAACCCGCTGTCTTACGTAACCTCGGTGCGTTATTCAATCATGGCAGGCTGGTAGGAACAGGATATTTTTCTATCCTGCCGGTTGATCAGGGGGTTGAACATTCTGCCGGTGCATCATTTGCACCCAATCCCGCGTTTTTTGACCCGGAAAATATTATCAAGCTGGCCATTGATGGTGGCTGCAATGCTGTTGCCTCAACGCTGGGTGTACTCAATAGTATTGCACGTGATTATGCCCATAAGATTCCATTCATTATTAAAATAAATCACAACGAATTACTGACTTATCCGAATAAATATGATCAGACATTGTTTGCCAGCGTTAACCAGGCCTTTGACATGGGGGCCACCGCGGTGGGGGCAACGGTCTATTATGGCTCGGAGGAATCACGACGGCAGATCCAGGAAATCAGTGAAGCCTTCGAACATGCACATGAGCTGGGCATGGTAACCGTCCTGTGGGCATACTTGCGCAACAGCAACTTCAAACACGAAGGCACAGATTATCATACAGCTGCTGATTTGACCGGACAGGCAAATCATCTAGGCGCAACCATCGATGCTGATATCATCAAGCAAAAACAGGCACAGACTAATAATGGATTTACTGCGCTTAATTTTGGCAAGACTCACCCAAAAGTTTACAGCGAATTAACTTCCGAGCATCCGGTTGATCTGGTTCGTTACCAGGTTGCGAATTGTTATATGGGTCGAGTTGGCATGATTAATTCAGGTGGAGCCTCCGGGGAAGATGATCTGCATCAGGCTGTGCGTACTGCCGTCATCAATAAAAGAGCGGGCGGTATGGGTTTGATCTCCGGTCGTAAAGCCTTCCAGAAGCCCTTTGCTGAAGGTATCAAGTTATTGAACGCTATTCAGGATGTGTATCTTTCAAAAGAGGTGACCGTAGCCTGATATTACTGCCCAGGGACCATCGCATAACTATTTAACTATATCGTCACAATACAGCACCCGGGTACTATCTTTTGCCATGCCTGAACAGGAAAGAACAATTGTATGGAAAACCTATGCGACCTGGGCATTTCTGGTCGGTATCACTTTCATACTTGTCTACCCTGCCTGTAACTGGTTAACGGCAA
>JASFLL010000173.1:0-4682 GCA_050118115.1 Thioalkalispiraceae bacterium | reverse complement strand
ATGTCTCGGCAGATATCAGGCAGGAAATAATATCCAGGAGCCTGGCCTTTATAATCAAAAGTCATGAAATTCTCAGGACCTGCATACGAGAAGATAAGCATGGTGTGGGGAAACAATACCCGGTGATACTGGCTAAGGAACGGGGTTATGAAGAAACTGTTTTAGTTGAGAGTATAGATGAACTTGATGAGTTGCTAAAGGCAGAGTCAAATCATATATTTGATTTGCAGAACGAAATACCGGTCAGAATAAAGTACATCACGGTCAAAAATCAGGGTGAAAGAAAGAGCTGGTACCTGAGTATAGTTATACACCATATTGCATTTGATGGCTGGTCAGCAGATATTTTCCTGGGTCAACTCAAATCCTATTACGAATATTTCAGCACCAATAATGACGATCCAATTTTAGACCTGGATGTCCTCCAGTACAAGGACTACTCAATATGGCAAAGGGAATTAGTCGATTCTAAAAGTTATGAAGATCAAACAAGCTACTGGGTTTCAAGGTTAACTGGCTATATTAATACCGAATTGCTACCCGATTATCAACGCCCTGAAAAGTTTGATTACAGAGGGGATGATAAATACTTTGAATTAGACGTAAAGTGCTCAAATGGTTTGCGAGGTCTGGCCAGACAACTCAACGTAAGTTTATACAGCCTGTTGCTCTCTGCTTTCTATTTTACTGTTAAAAAGTATGTTGCAAAAGACGACCTTGTTATTGGTGTGCCTGCTCTTAATCGTCACTATCAGCAACTGGAAAACCTGATTGGCTTTTTTGTAAATACACTGGCTGTACGAATTCACCTACCTACAGAAGATGATATTGCAGCACAAATAAAGACAATCGGCAGGGAAATATTATCCGCACAATTGAACCAGGATGTTCCCTTCGAAAAAATCGTGGAAAAACTCAATGTCGAAAAAGATCTGGGCCGTCATCCTGTAGTACAAATATTATTCGATGTGCATGCAATGGGTGGTGATATTCAGATCAGAAATAACAGGAAAAAGCCAGATAAAAACTGGATAGAAAAGTATCAGCCTAGTCAGAGTATATTCAATCCTGCAAAGCATGATTTAAGCATGTACATTGACGATGGCGAAGAATATTTAAGAGGAGAGCTCAATTACGCAACCAGCCTGTATGCTGAAAAAACCATAACCACATTTATTGCAACCTACAAGCATGTTCTTCGTCAACTCTCAGATTATGTCAATAATCCTGATGGGCTGGGGGCAATGTCCCTGGGTGATCTGGACTACCTGAATGAAGCTCAATATGTCGATTTAGTAAACAGCAAAAATAGCCATGCTAGTGAATATCTTGGTAGTGGAACTATCAAAAGTAACTTTGAAGATATTGTACGGAGTTGTGCGAATTTCACGGCGATCGCACATGGTGAGCAATCCCTGACATATTCAGAGCTTAACGAGAAAGCAAACAGGCTGGCAAATTACTTGTTAGCTACCTATAAAGTAGAAAATGAAGAGGTTATCGGCCTTTGCATGGAAAGAAGTATAGATAGTGTCATCGTCATGCTGGGTATAATTAAAGCAGGCGCAGCGTATCTTCCAGTCGATCCTTCTTATCCTGCAGAACGAATCAACTACATTACACAAGACGCATCATGCCGGATTGTGATTACGCAGAGCAAGTTTTATCAGGAACTGAAGAACAAACAATCAGTAGAAGTGCTTAGTATTGATGGTCAGCTAGTAAAGGATCAACTGGCGGGCTGTGCTGACCAGAACCCAATCGCCAAAAACGATGCAAATTCGCTTGCCTATGTAATATATACCTCGGGTACGACTGGCAAACCAAAAGGCGTAATGATCGAGCAGAAATCGGTGCTGCGACTAGCCAGGAATACTAACTACAGTGAGACGCTTGTCGGCGATAGCGTGGCACATGCTGCAAACATCGCCTTTGATGCCGCAACTTACGAAGTATGGGTACCTTTACTAAATGGTGCATGTTGCTGTGTAGTAGATCAGGAAACTGTTTTAGATATTGATAAGTATGTTGCATATATTAACACTCACAAAATAACCTCACTGTTCTTGACGACTGCCTTGTTCAATAAAATCAAGCCTGAACAGGCAAGCCAGTTAGAAACAGTTAAAACCCTGTATTTTGGCGGTGAACTGGTCAGTAAAAAGCATGTAAAAAGATTCCTTGACAGCAGTCCAGCAACTCTGAGTTTGTACCATGTCTACGGTCCAACAGAGTCAACAACCTTCGCAACATATTACAAAATTGATACTCTGGATAATAATGCAAGGACTGTCCCCATAGGTAAGGCGTTATCGAACACGACACTATATGTTCTGGATGAAGAACAAAAACTGATACCACCAGGTGCTATCGGCGAGCTGTATATCGGTGGTGATGGTTTGGCACGAGGTTATCTTGGCAAACAAGGATTGACCGGTAATTGTTTCATAAAAATCGCGTTTAATTACGGTGAAGACAGGCAGCGAGAAGAACGGCTCTATCGAACTGGTGATCTGGTTCGTATGAATTCGGATGGAGATCTTGAATATATAGGCAGGAATGATTTTCAGGTTAAAGTCAGAGGTTTTCGCATAGAACTGGAAGAAATAGAAAAAACCATTCTGGAACATAGTTTAATTTCACAATGCCTGGTAACACTTCATGAAATGAATGAAGGAGGTAATGAAGGATCGGATAGTATAAATATAGTTGCATATTTCACTGCAAGCACAGCAATCGAAAATCAGGCTATTTCTGACTACCTGAAACAACGCCTGCCAAAACACATGTTACCTGCATATTTTATGCAATTGGACGAGTTCCCGCTTAACAAAAGTGGGAAAATCAACCGGACTGAATTGCCTGCACCCATCCATCAAAAAGAAGTTAATTATTCAGCACCCCAAAATGACGTGGAAAAGGGGATTGTGCGAGTATGGTCCGAGGTGCTTGGACTCTCAGCTGGTGAAATAAGTATCCATGATAACTTTTTTGATCTGGGAGGTAATTCTCTTTCGTTAATTGTGCTGAAATCAAAGTTACTGGATGACTTGTCACTGGATGTTAAAGAAGTCAGTACCCTGTTTAAATATCCGACCATCAGCGGGCTTATAAAGCACTTAAGTAACTCAGGCACTATCGTGCTTGAAAATGAGTCAGCAGTTAATGAATCACAACAGTCAGATAAAAGATCAAATATCGATGACAACAAAAAAGAAGTGAAATCGTCGCTCAAAAAGCAACGAGGTGATATTAACGATCGATGTGACATTGCCGTCGTTGGCCTTTCTGGAGAATTTTCTGGCTGTCCTGATATCGATGTGTACTGGCAGCGTCTTTTATCAGGTGAAGAGTGTGTAGAACGGTTAGAACGAAGCGAGGGAGAGGCCTATGGCATTCCCTCACGCTATTATGATGATGCAGCATATATCCCGGTGGGTGGCCGTCTTACAAACATTGCCGATTTTGATCCTGGTTTTTGGGGTTTGTCTGCACAGGATGCCCTGTTTTTAGACCCGCAGGTTCGTAAGTACCTGATGCACAGTTGGTGGGCACTGGAACAGGCAGGTTGCCTGGTTGATCGTAGCAAGCTCAGAACCGGCGTATTCGCTGGTATCGGTAGTAGTGAATACTTTAGCACACGTATCAGAAACAACCCGCTAATGGCAACAAAACTGAGTGAAATGGAGTTGGTGCGGATAAATACGCATGAATTTCTGGCAACCCGTTTAAGTTACCTGTTAGGGCTGACAGGCCTGTCAATGCATATCAATACGGCCTGTTCTACCTCGTTAGTCGCGATCGTAGAGGCCTGCAAGAACCTGGCAATCGGAACCTGCGATGTCGGACTGGCAGGTGGAGTATTTCTACCGTTACCGGAAAATCATGGATATTTTTACCAGGCAGGCATGATCTATTCAAAAGATGGCCACTGCAGGACCTTTGATGAAAATTCAAGCGGAGTCGTCAGCGGAGCAGGTGTTGGCGTTGTTGTTCTCAAGCGCCTGGCAGATGCCGAAGCAGATGGTTCGAAAATTCTATCGGTCATAAAAGGTTACGCCACCAACAATGATGGTCATCGTAAAGTTGGGTATACCGCACCAAGCGTGGTAGGCCAAACCGAGTGTATTCTGGCTGCACAAAAACTGGCGGGAGTCAGCTCAGATTCGATTGATTATGTCGAATGCCATGGGACAGCAACACAATTAGGTGATCCTATAGAGGTGGCAGCATTACATGATGCGTTCAGCGATAACTCTTCAGATGGCGATTACTCATGTCGATTGGGCGCCGTAAAAGCTAATATTGGACATGCTGATAGCGCGGCAGGTGTAGCAAGTTTTATTAAAGCGAATTGTATGCTGCAGAACAGGATGTTTCCACCGCAGATAAATTACGCTTCTCCAAATCCGAATCTTCACATGGAGCGAACGCAGTTTCGCGTAGAAACAGAAGCACAACCCTGGGAGCAAGGCGACCATCCTCGCAGGATGGGTATAAGTTCATTTGGTATCGGCGGTACCAATGCGCATGTGATACTGGAAGAATATCAGGGATTAACCACTCATGTGAAAAACAGCGCAGACATTGTCCCAATTCCACGTGCGGCCTCAAAAGCATCAAAATATCATCTGTTACCAGTGTCTGCGCACAGTCTTGAAGCATTTCATAAAAATGTACAC
>JASFLL010000172.1:0-4685 GCA_050118115.1 Thioalkalispiraceae bacterium | reverse complement strand
ACCTGGTTCTAGTTTGGCCATTCTTACTCCTTACTTCATATTCCATCAATTTTTCAAATAACTTTCACTCAACCCTTCATGGGTTCCATGATCGCATCCAGGTTCAGTTCATCGCAGAAGTCCATGAACTGATCACGTAAGCTTGAAATATGTGTTGCAGCGGGGATTTCAACGGTCATGTTCAGGGCAAACATCGGCGAACCCGTATGTGCGGCACGGTGCGAAGTAGTATATAAATCATGGATATTAATATTACGTTCTGAGAAAAAGCTTGTGATTTTTTGCACAATTCCAGGATGATCGAGGGAGACAACTTCAATGTTATACGGGATCTCTTCCCGGGTAAGTTTACGAGTCTCGGTTCGTCGGTTCGATATGATTAGCCCCAGTTTGTCCTGAAGCGTGGGTAATTGATCTTCGAGTTTGGCAATATTGTTCCAGCCACCTGAAATCAGCATAATGATAGCGAACTCTCCACCCAGGATACTCATACGGCTATCTTCAATATTACAGCCAGCACTCAGAATGATGTCGGACAATTCAGAGACCAGCCCAGGTCGGTCTTCACCGAGTGCAGAAATCACCAGAAAGTTGCTCATGCACTAACTATCGTCGATTTTGTCAAAGTTGTACAGATCGAAGTTGTTTCGCCGCCTGTTCCGGGCTGATGGTATTCACAAACAGGCCTGAGCCCAGTTCGAAGCCTGTTGGTATGCTGGTGCGTGGGCAGATTTCCAGATGCCAGTGATAGCTGGAGTGGCAATTCTGGAATTCTTCTCCCTGAGGCAGGCTATGTAAAAAGAAGTTGTACTGGGCACCACCGATCACGGCATCCAGCCTGGCCATGGTCCGTTTCAATACTTCCGCCAGGTCATTCAGGTCTTCTTTCGATGTGGCCAGGTAGTTTGCCTGGTGTTGTAAAGGCAGAATATGCACTTCCCATTCATAGCGACTGGCGAAGGGCTTGATGGCGATGAATTTCTCACCCTTTTCTACGACGTACTGACCCACGTCTATTTTTCTGACGATTTCACCTGAAGTTCGATCGTAGATGGTGGCCTCGAAGGTCAGCGCTTCATCTATCAGGGAACAAAAAATACAGTGATGGTTCCGTCCATAATAGGTTTTAGAATAACTGACCTCGTCGTGAACGTTCTGCGGGACGACGGGGGTGGCGATAATCTGGCTATGAGTATGCGCCATACTGGCACCTGCCGCAGGGCCAAAGTTCTTGAAAACCAGGACATATTTTAACCGTTCATCCATCTGGTATAGTTCAGCCATACGTTGTTGATAAACATGGAATAGATTTGAAAGATGGCTGGGAGACATCTCGTGGATGGCAATACCATGTTGATGATGGTCTACGATCACTTCGTGGCGTCCGTAGCCGTCAATGGCCTGTTGTAAGCCATACACGAAGCCGATCTGGCTGCGTTCATCACCCAGTACCGGATACAGGTTCTCTACAATGCGCATATCCCAGTCTCCCTCTTGTGGAAAACGTGCGATCTGAGGGGGGGTCTTGTCCTCGTTGCCCCGGCAAAATGGGCAGGTATCGACATGCTGGCGCGTGTCCCGGGGGGCTGGATCTTCTGCTTTTCGTGGTCGCATACTGCGTGCTGTGGCGACCAGCACTGATTCTGTCGGGACAATCGGGTTGATTCGAATTTCTCTTACCGGCTTTTGGTCTTCTTCCACGCTTGCTTCCTCACTATCATTTCGAGCCGCTCTGAGCCACCCAGGCGATGAAAGTTCAAGATACTGAATCCCGGGGAATTTTCACAGATTATCCTGTCTATAGACCTATAGAATGGCCTGTTTGGTAAAGCGCTTGTCAAGGTGACGGTGTGCCGATACCATGACGGTTTTTCCGAACGGGAGAGCAAGGGGAAGGTATGTTTAGTGGTAGTATGGTTGCGCTGGTCACGCCGATGGCTGATGATGGCGCGATTGATGAAAAAGCACTCGAATCGCTAATTGAGTTCCATATAAAAAATGGTACCGATGCGATAGTTGCCGTTGGTACCACGGGTGAGTCAGCCACGCTAGACGAAGAAGAACATTGCCATGTGATTCGGCGTACCGTCCAGATCGTTGCAGGCAGAATCCCAGTCATCGCTGGTACTGGTTCTAATTCCACATCTGAGGCGATTGAATTGACTCGCTGTGCAAAAGAGGCGGGTGCAGATGCCTGCCTGCTGGTCACCCCTTACTATAATAAACCCACCCAGGAGGGACTCTATCTTCACCATAAAGCAGTTGCCGAAGCCGTGGCAATACCCCAGATCCTGTACAATGTGCCCGGTCGGACCGCAGTAGATATGCAAACGGAAACGGTTGCCCGCCTGGCCACTATCTCAAACATCGTTGGTATCAAGGAAGCGACCGGCGACATTCAGCGGGCCCGTGATATCTTAGCTGCTGTTGGAGAAGGATTTGATATATATAGTGGCGATGATGCCACTGCTATGGACCTGATGCTGGCTGGTGCGCATGGCGTTATCTCTGTGACCGCTAACGTGGCACCCAAAGCCATGCACGAAATGTGTGTTGCGGCATTGGCGGGTGATAAGGCAACCGCATCAGAAATAAATGACAGCCTGATGGCCCTGCACCAGGACCTGTTTGTTGAAGCAAATCCTATCCCGGTTAAATGGGCTCTGTATGCCATGGGCCTGATCGGTACTGGAATTCGCTTACCTTTAACCGTTCTATCTGACACATATCATGAAAAAATACGTGCTGCCCTCAAGCAGGCTGATGTGAGTTAGTTAGTTATTCAGTGAGAACATCATGAAGTTTAATTTTAGTTTTGTTATTGTAGCATTATTGCTGCTAACCTCCTGCTCGTCCACTGCTCCTGATTATAAAGGAGTGTATGAATCAACTGCCGACATTCGGGATTTAACAGTTCCTCCTGATCTGGACAAACCCGTAATGAGTAAAGACTCAATCTTGCCAGAGTTACAGCGCAGTATTAAAACTTATTCCAGTTATGAAGAGAATATTGGCGCAAAACCGACAGCGAGCTATGCGCAAAACTATTCCGGTATGCGTTTCGTACGTAGTGGATCGATATTCTGGCTGGAGATCGACGCACCTGGATCAGAAATATGGGGAGACATAAGAAGATTTTTTATACGCCTGGGATTCAAAATTAAAAAAGAACAGCCAAGAATTGGTTACCTGGAAACGGACTGGCTCGAAAACCGAATTAATACCCCGACGAACTTTCTGAGTGAATTTTTAGGTTCATTATTTTCATCAGGCCTGATGGACAAATATCGGGTTCGACTCGAATGGGACGAAAAGAAGAAAGTAACCAGGTTGTTTATTAACCACCAGGGACTGAAAGAAGTCGCAGTCTCTGGCGATGATAATATTTCAGTTGTTGAAACTAGATGGGAGCCTCGTAAATCTGATCCAAATCTTGAAATTGAAATGCTGACACGCTTTATGGCATTCCGTGGACTGGATGAGAAGGTGGCTGAGCAGCAAGTAGCTTCTGCCAAACCAGTCGAGTTAACCAAACTCGAAGGGGAAGGTGACAAGACAACACTGACGATTAACGAACCGTTTGCAAGGGCATGGCGGCGTGTAAGCATCGCACTTGATCGCCTCGGTTACCTGGTGGAAGATAAAAATCGCACGGCTGGTATTTATTACGTTAAAATACCGGAGACTTTTGAGATACCCAAACAGGGTGGTCTTTTTGGTACATTCTTTACAGATACTCAAAAACCAACCCATTATAAATATCTTATCATTCTCGAAGAGAAAGAGGATGCAACAGTGGTTACGATAAAATCCAATGGTGATATACCCAAGGAAATGCCCGTCGTCGCCAATAAGATGTTAAAGGACATAGAGAGCAATATCCTTTAAACGAGAAGGGGAAATCATGAAATTCGCTTCGCTGGGAAGTGGAAGTCGTGGTAATGCTACGTTAATAAGATATAAATCCAGCACTCTGCTGGTTGACTGTGGCTTTACCCTTCGAGAAACAGAACTGCGCCTGCAACGAGCAGGAATAAGCGCAGATACGATCGATGCAGTTCTTGTAACCCATGAGCATGGCGATCATATTCGGGGTGTCGGTGCTTTTGCTCGAAAATACAAAACTCCGATCTGGATGACCCATGGAACCAGTCGATCCGCTTCTATCGGTGATATCCCTGTAAGCAATGAGATTATCATTGGTGAGCAACTGGATTTTGGTGATCTGGCTGTGACACCATTTTCTGTACCTCACGATGCATGTGAACCTTGCCAGTTTTTGTTTTCAACAGGTAAACATAAACTGGGATTGCTTACTGACACAGGTATGATAACTCCTCACATAGTTGAGGTGTTGAATGGTGTCGATGCATTATTACTTGAATGTAACCATGATGTTGAGATGCTGGCTGATGGTGAGTATCCTCCCTACCTGAAACAACGCGTAGGAAGTGACTATGGACACCTGAACAATATTCAGGCCGCTGAGCTGTTGGCAAAGATTGATACTACGAAACTGGCGACAATTGTGGCCATGCATATAAGTGAAAAAAATAATGACCCCATACTCGCCAAACAGGCACTGGCAGAGGTACTCGATTGGGATTCAGATGATATTCATGTTGCCCATCAGGCCGAAGGTCTTGACTGGATGATCGTTAATTAGCCTTAAGGATTAATCAATG
>JASFLL010000171.1:0-4687 GCA_050118115.1 Thioalkalispiraceae bacterium | reverse complement strand
TACCTGGGAAAGGGTATCGTGGCTCATGTTTATAATATTTTTCCCGCTTCGGATAGGGGTGGTATTTACGGATGAAAATGGTTATTGAGTCCACATACTTTTGATGAGTAATCTGTTTTATTTCCTCTTTGGACATGAACTGAAATTCTTCCGGGGTCTTATCCTGTTTGTGGCACCCATAACAGGTCAGCCCCAGGTCATCCCAGATAACCACGTTACCGGCGGCGTTATAAATTTCACGGCTGGGTTTGCCAAATACTTCGATGAGTTTTTTTCGAGTAAAGGGGACCGGTACCGATTTGCCTTTATAGAGCAGACGATCATTTTCTATCTTGATTAGTCCCTGGACGGTAGGCGGACTAAAGCCTTCATTTTCATCGGCAACCGCCATCATGGTCACGGGCAAGAATAAAACGAAAATCAGTAGCTGGCTTACGCGGGTCAAGGGAATCTCTCGTTATTGTTCGGGCTCATCACCTTAACTGCAGGTGATTAGTTTTTTCTTAGTATAAACCATGGGGCCTGTTTTGAAATGCGAACACAGCGACAGAATGCCGCAATTTCAACAAAACCTCGGCAGCTGATCATTGCCGGGTTTTGCTATTGATATCAACCAGCAGGCGGGCTCGATCGTTTGTGAGATTGCCGCCATCCGAAAAAGCATGCTGTGCCTGTTTGCTGCGAGTATCCTGCCATAATTCATAGGCCATCAGGGGCTCCAGCGGCGTCGGCCCTGAATGCATATTCCTGATCGCCAGCAATGTATCCATTAATTCCACAAAAGAATTTGAGAGGTTGGTATACATATCCGCCAGGGCCTGCTGGGTCAATTCCGCCAGGGTGTGATATGCCGTTTTGCCGATATTAACGTAATAACTTATTTTTACATTACGGCGTTTGGCGTGGTGGGGAAACAGCCCGGAAAATAATAAACACTGGTCACCCACATCGCGCATGCGTTCCTGCCGTTCGCTGCCAGATGCCTGTGCACCATTTAAATATTCAAGCGCGATGATCTTTGATACCAGTTCCGGCTGTTGCGTATAACGCATCAGGGTAAAAACCAGATAGCTTTCCAGCTCCTCATCCAGATTAACGCCATTATATTCTTCGGCTTCTTTGACCAGCTCATGCCATTGCGCAAAGGCTGTCTTTTCCATCTCAACTTCGGACATACGCGTCTCCAAACATCAGGCATATACTATTTATAGTATAAGAGTCGTCCCAACTACACCGGGACTTGAGAACCCGCCGGGATAACCGGACCTGTACATTCCAAGCATTTCTGATGCCAACCCCTTACAGATAAAGCTTTGAAGGGTATAATCCGCTCTTTTCCAGCCAGCATCATCGCTTTTGGGGCACATTTTGAGTCAGACACCACAGACATTTCAGGACTTAATCCTGACACTTCAGCAATATTGGGCTGAACAGGGCTGCATCCTCCAGCAACCCTATGACAAGGAAATGGGGGCGGGAACCTTCCATCCGGCCACCTTTTTACGCTCAATCGGGCCAGAACCCTGGTCTGCCGCCTATGTTCAGCCCTGCCGACGCCCCACCGACGGTCGCTATGGCGAAAATCCGAACCGGCTGCAACATTATTACCAGTTCCAGGTGGTGATAAAACCATCACCCCTGAATATCCAGGACCTGTATCTGGATTCACTGCGCATGCTGGGCATCGATCCCCTGGTGCATGACATCCGCTTCGTGGAAGACAACTGGGAATCGCCCACTCTTGGTGCATGGGGTCTGGGCTGGGAAGTCTGGCTGAATGGTATGGAAGTCACCCAGTTTACCTACTTCCAGCAGGTCGGCGGCCTCGACTGCAAACCGGTCACCGGTGAAATCACCTATGGCCTGGAACGCATCGCCATGTATCTGCAGGCCAAGGAAAGCCTGTTTGACCTGATCTGGACCGATGGTCCGCTGGGAACGGTGACTTACGGGGATGTTTTTCACCAGAATGAAGTGGAGCAGTCTACCTATAACTTTGAAAAGGCCAACACGGAATTGCTGTTCAAGGAATTCGATAACAGCGAATCCGAGAGTCAGTCGTTAATCGAAAACAACCTGCCCCTGCCGGCCTATGAACAGGTGATGAAGGCCTCGCATGCCTTTAACCTGCTGGATGCGCGCCATGCCATTTCGGTGACGGAACGCCAGCACTATATATTAAGAATACGCGATCTGGCTCGCAGCGTGGCCGAAGCATTTTACGCTTCCCGGGAAGCACTGGGTTTTCCCATGTGTGAATCGGTCAGGCAACAGGGAGGCAAGTCATGAGCAAAGTCCGTGACCTGCTGATTGAGATCGGCACCGAAGAGTTGCCCCCCAGGGCATTACTTCGACTGGCCAGCGCCTTCAATGAAAACATGCAGGCCGAACTAAAACAGGCCGAGTTATCTTTTTCAGGCGTTGAACAATATGCCACACCGCGTCGGCTGGCCCTGATTATTAAAGACCTCCAGGAACAACAGGCGGATAAAACCATCGATCGTCGTGGACCCGCCCTGCAGGCGGCCTTTGATGAAAACGGCGATCCCACCCAGGCGGCACTGGGTTTTGCCAGGTCCTGCGGTGTTGACATTAATGACGTTGAAAAAATCGAAAACGAAAAAGGTGCCTGGCTGTTTTATCAAATCACCCAACAGGGCCAGGAAACGACGGCCTTAATCGCGGACATGGTGACTAACGCCCTGCATAAACTTCCCATTCCAAAAAGAATGCGCTGGGCCGATCTGGAGGCGCAGTTTGTTCGCCCTGTACACTGGATCGTTTTGTTGTTTGGTAAAGAAGTCATCGAAGCCGAAATATTAAGTGTAAAGAGTGGTCAACATTCCTATGGCCATCGTTTTCATGCACCGGAAGCCATTAAATTAAAATCACCGGCCGACTACGTGTCCAAACTCCATGACAAGGGTAAAGTTGTGGTGAGTTTTGAAGACCGCAAACAAACCATTGTCCAGCAAATTGGAAAACTGGCCAGTGAGAAAAACGCCAAGGCCGTCATCGAAGATGAACTGTTAAATGAGGTCACCTCCATGGTCGAATGGCCCGTGGCGATATTAGGTAATTTTGAAAAACGTTATCTTGATGTTCCGCAGGAAGCCCTGATCTCAACCATGTCGGCCAACCAGAAATATTTTCACCTGATTGATCGTGAAGGTAAGTTGCTGCCGCACTTTATCACTATTGCCAATATTAAAAGCAAGGACGTCGCTAAAGTTATCGAAGGTAACGAGCGGGTGATCCGACCACGTTTTTCTGATGCCGAATTTTTCTGGAACCAGGATCGCAAAAAGACCCTGGCCAGTCATCGTGATTCCACTCGCAACGTGGTCTTTCATAAACAAATGGGCAGTTTGTATGACAAGACCCAGCGCACGGCAAAACTTGCTATACGTATCGCTGAGTTAATCAACGGGAATACTGAACTGGCAGCGCGTGCGGCTGAAATATCAAAATGTGATTTGATGACCGAAATGGTTTTCGAGTTTCCTGAACTGCAGGGCATTATGGGTCGTTACTATGCACAACATGATGGCGAGCCGGGCGAAGTGGCCCAGGCCATCGACGAACACTATATGCCACGCTTTGCCGGGGATGAATTACCCCGGAGCAAAACCGGTCAGGCGGTGGCGCTGGCCGATCGACTCGATACTTTACTGGGGATCATCGCCGCCGGGCAGATGCCAACTGGTGATAAAGACCCTTACGCCCTGCGTCGTGCCGCACTGGGTGTGCTCAGGATCATGGTGGAGGATAATTTATCCCTGGATCTGAAGTTATTACTCACTCACCACGCAGATAGCCTGCCACCAAAGCTCAAGGCCGGTGCGGCGGTGGAAAGCACTATCGATTTTATTCTCGAGCGCCTGAAAACATACTATTTAAACAAGGATATCCGTATCGATGTGTTTGAGGCGGTGATGTCACAACGGCCTACACAGCCCAATGATTTCGATGCACGTATTCATGCGGTCACCGAGTTCCAGACGGAAGCCGCTGCCGAAAGCCTGGCCGCGGCCAACAAACGGATTTCTAATATTCTTAAAAAGTCGGATGAAACCATTCCTGCGCAAATAGACCCGGCGCTATTGAGTGAAGATGCCGAGAATAAACTGGCCAACCAGGTACTGGATTTATCCAACCAGCTACAACCGCTGATTGCCGCCCGGGATTACACGGCAATATTACGGATGCTGGCCGCTTTAAGAGAAAACGTCGACAGCTTTTTCGATCACGTGATGGTGAATGTCGATGACACAAAGATCCGTCAGAACCGCCTGGCCCTGCTAAACCAGTTACGCAACCTGTTCCTGGATGTCGCTGACATTTCCAAGCTGCAGGCATCAAACTGAGAACCTGAATCATGCCAGATACCGTTAACGAAGATTCTTATGCAGCCATGCTGGATGCCGTGCAGGCCTTTCACGATAAACATGATTTTAAAAATACCGGTGGCGAAGAGTTACTTTATCGTATTGCATTGATGAGTGAAGAGCTGGGTGAAATCTCGGAGTGTGTTACCAAAGGTAAACCGGTGGCAGAACTGGCCGAGGAAGTGGCCGATTTATATATCCTGCTCATCGGCACCGCCATTGCCGCTGATTTTGATCTAAAACAGGCGTTCTGGAAAAAAATGAACAAGCTGATGCAGCGTGAATCCAGAATGATCGAT
>JASFLL010000170.1:0-4694 GCA_050118115.1 Thioalkalispiraceae bacterium | reverse complement strand
ACTGATTACCGCCTGTCGGTAACGCAAAAGGTTATTAGCAACTTGTTCATTTTGAATCACATCGTGTTCCAGCCGATAGACCTGCTGCATGAGTTGTTGTTGATCCTGGTCTGGAAACAGTAGTCCTGATTTAAGCAGGTCAAGCAGGGCATCTTTGCTAAAGTCTTCCTCGATACAAAGCAACAGGGACTCGATACTCGCGGCTGCACGGGTCGTGGCCAGGGTCCAGCCCGCTGTATCCTGTAGTTGAATATCGGCCCGTTCCAGCAGGGCACGTAAGCGTCGTGCCAGCAGGCGATTCTCTGTTACCACCCCGATTTTTTCTTTACCGTCCAGTAGCCATCGACGTATCTGTGTATCAATTGCATGGACCTGTTGTTCGGCGTTGTGTGCGGCATAAATCGCAATACGGTTTTTTAGCGGGCTTTCTGCTAACTGTCTGGCGAAGTCCTGCGCACGCTCGGTAATTTGCGGCGAGCGTGCAAACACCGTGTTGATTGCAAGTTGATACGCATTGTCAGCGGGTTTGGGTGAGATGGGCGATTCCAGTTCATCCTGTATCGCATAAAGATAATCTTCGCAGCGGATAGTTCCGGACGGACTGGTTGGATGGCCCTGTAACCATAAATGCACATTTTGTTTTTGCAGGATCTGTTTTAACCAGTCAGTGCGTATTTTACTGTTGGGTTCAATGCCGATGAGATGAAGGTGACGATCACCGGAATCAAAGTTGAGGCTGTTATCCAGCGCCATTATATGTGCCGTCGTCTGGTCCAGGTAATCCTGTGCCTGTAACTGTTCATGCCAGGCAAACCATAACTGATGAACCAGTTCGGCTTCCTGTTGCAGGCCGGAAAAATTATTATCTCCTGTTTGGTACCACTGAATTAACTGCTGATTGAAAGCTTTCAGGTCACTGGTGATTGTGACCCGGTTGAGAGTCAGTTCGTCGAAGAGTTGCAGTAAACTGTCTGCCAGTGCCCAGGGGTTGGCCTGTTTGAGTAGTCTGGGTGAACTTAGCAGGGCCTCGACCAGCATCAGTAAACGAACCTGGTCATCACATATATTCAGGTTAACGGGTATGAATGGTTGTAGCCATTGTTCGAGACTATAAAAATTCGGACCCAGAATAGCAGGATATTGTTTACTGGCTGCACGCTCCAGCAAGGCATAACGCAATGTTGATGCTAACCGCGAGTCCGGTAACACCACATCCACCTGGTTCAGGTCCGGGCATGCATCAACATGGGTAATGATATAGTCAGCAATGTGCGCAAGCGCGGGGTGCCCGGGAACGAGGAAATGAATGTGTTGGCTGGCCGACATGGCCAGTAAGTATAACAGGTTGTTATTAAGGACGGTGTAACGCGAAGCAAGCGGGCTGAGTATTCGCGCTAACGTTCCAGGTATTTGAGTTTATCCTTCACGCCATCCCATTCCTTGGCATCTTCAGGGGGATCCTTCATTTCGGTAATCACCGGCCAATCTTTGGCCAGTTCTTCATTCAAGGCGAGATAGTCTTGCATGTCTGCCGGTAAGTCGTCTTCAGCAAAGATTGCCTCAGCCGGACATTCGGGTTCACATAGCGTGCAGTCAATACATTCTTCAGGATCGATTACAAGGAAATTGGGACCTTCATGAAAACAGTCGACCGGACAGACTTCAACACAATCCGTATATTTACACTTGATACAATTCTCGGTAACGACGTAAGTCATGTATTTCTCCTGCAACTCTAAGCAAAAAATTCCGGACCATACAGGTCCCGCTTGGATGCTCCATATGTTAATCGCTTGGCCGGGATTTTTCGAGTAATTTTACTTATTGAGCTTCGATTTCAGCTTATAAAGCAGGCCATGTGCCTGTTTGGGTGTCATTTCATCCAGGTCGAGGGTATTCAGCGTCTCGATGATCTCGTTGAATTCTGAAGACATCTGTTCTGCTTTTATCTGGTCTGCATGGCCTGAATTTTCTGTGGATTTCTGAGTTTCCAGCTGAGTGAGTTTGGCCTGTGCATTCCTGATGACATGGGCTGGCACGCCGGCCAGGGCAGCAACCTGCAAGCCATAGCTATCGTTAACGGCTCCGGTCCTGACCTGATGCTGAAAGACAATCCCACGCTGGGTGGCTTCTTCTTCAGCATCCAGTTCAATAGCATCAAAATGCACATTGGAAATTCCTGTCTGTTCTTCAGCCAGTTGGGTCAGTTCAAAGTAGTGTGTCGCAAACAGGGTGAAGGCATGAATTTTGTTCGCCAGCTCAGTAGCACAGGCCCAGGCCAGTGCGAGTCCATCGAAGGTGCTGGTGCCGCGGCCGATTTCATCTAACAGAACCAGGCTGTCACGTGTCGCATTCTGCAAAATATTGGCAGTTTCTGTCATTTCCACCATAAAGGTAGAGCGACCACGACTGATATCATCTGATGCGCCAATGCGGGTAAAGATACGATCGACCGGACCGATTTTCGCCGAAGCTGCCGGGACATAACTGCCGGTATAGGCGAGTAACACAATTAAGGCAGCCTGTCGCATATAGGTGGATTTACCCCCCATGTTAGGCCCGGTCACGATCAGCATGCGATCCGTTTCGTTCAGATTCAGGTCATTGGGAGTAAAGGCATCTTCAATATTCTGTTCAATTACAATGTGACGTCCTTCGCTGATATCAATGATACTGTGATCCACAAGTTCAGGTGGCCGCAGATTGAGGGTGTCAGCTCGTTCGGCCAGATTGGTCAAGGCATCAAGCTCGGCGAGTGCGTTGCTACATGCCTGCAGAGGCTGTAGATGACCATTGAGTGTTACTATGAGATCTGCATACAGTGCCTTTTCTTTTGCCAGGGCTCGTTCATTGGCACTGAGTACTTTATCTTCGAGCTCTTTAAGCTCGGGTGTTATGTATCGTTCTGTGCTTTTTAAAGTCTGACGACGTTGATAGTTATCGGGGACATGTTTGGCCTGCGCGCGTGTTACTTCAATATAGTAACCGTGTACCTTGTTGTATCCGATCTTGAGTGTTGCTATCTGGCTGCGCTCTTTTTCCTGTTGCTCCATTTTATCAAGGATATCGCCGACATTTTCACGGATGCTGCGTAATTCATCCAGTTCCTTGTCATAACCTTCTGCGATAACACCTCCATCGCGAATTAACATGGGTGGTTCCGGGATGATGGCACGTTCGAGCAGTTGCGTAATGTCCGGAAAAGGTTGTAAGGCGTGTTGCAAAGGCTGCATAGCCTGGTTTGAAAACGCATCGAGTTGCTGGTTTAAGTCCGGTAACTGTGCCAGCGCATAGGCTAGGCGGGTCAGGTCGCGGGGGCGTGCACTTCCCAGGGCAATCCGGGCCAGGATGCGTTCAATATCACCGATACCACGTAGTCGGGTTTGTATCTGTTCATATTGATAATCGGTCAATAAACTTTGAATACATTGTTGCCGGGATGTAATGGTTTCCTTGTTTC
Organism: Thioalkalispiraceae bacterium; assembly: GCA_050118115.1. GTDB lineage: Bacteria > Pseudomonadota > Gammaproteobacteria > UBA6429 > Thiohalophilaceae > SZUA-24. The sequence continues at coordinate 1,234 of JASFLL010000170.1, read as the reverse complement.
GTAATGGACGTTTGAGCCAGCGGCGTAATAAACGACTGCCCATTGCCGTCACAGTATGATCCATAACGCCGCAGAGACTATGCCGGGGATCGATTTGATTCCCCGTTTCGATTTCAAGATTACGTTGCGTTGCAGCGTCAAGGACCACAAACTGGTTTTGCTGTTCACTTTGTAATATTTGTATATGCGGGGTAAGACCACGCTGGGTCTCGTGAACATAACTTAACAGGGCACCCGCGGCTCGTTTCGCCAGTGATAAATCATCGATCCCCAGACTGCTTATATCTTCCAGGTTAAACTGACTACACAGCGTTCGTGTTGAGGCTCGAATTTTGAATATGTCTTCCGTGACTCCGGTCCAGCGCCCGTATTGTTTAAGTTCGCTCGCGTGATCAATGAGTTCCGGGTAGATGACCTCGGCGGGTTTTAAGCGTTCCAGTTCTGAAAGCAATTCTTCATCATTGGCCTCGGTGACGGTAAAGCGTCCGCTTGCCATGTCTAATATGGCTAAACCATGACGATCATCTTCAGTAACAATGCTGAGTAAAACATTCTCGTATTTGTTTTCCAGTAATGCCTCATCAGTGACCGTGCCCGGCGTGACAATCCTGACAACTTTACGCTCTACCGGACCTTTTGCTTTTGACGGGTCACCGATTTGTTCACAAATTGCTATCGATTCACCGAGTTTGAGTAATCTGGCCAGATAACTGTCAACGGCATGATAGGGAACACCGGCCATGGGAATGGGCTCACCTGCTGATTGACCACGATGAGTCAGGGTGATGTTTAACAGTTTTGCAGCATGTTTGGCGTCCTCGAAAAACAGTTCATAGAAGTCGCCCATCCGATAGAACAATAACGTGGAGGGGTATTCAGCCTTGATGCCCAGATACTGCTGCATCATTGGGGTATGTCTGGCTGGCTGTTCGAGCTGGGTCATTGCATACAGTTTATCGAAAAGCGCGAGTACAATGTAGCCATAACCCTAAAAAAAAGAAAAACTTGCCTTATCCCAAATGGTTTGCTAACTAGTTAGGTGGGTGTTGTGTGGAGACAATAATGACCGATTACACTGAAAAGCGCAGTTATCGCCGGGTCAAGGTAGAGTGTGCTATTTACTATAAAATGACGGATATGGAAGTTCAGGAAGAAGACATCGGACAGCTGGAAAATATAAGTGGTCGTGGCCTGATGTTCATTGCCGAAAAAGGTGTGCCACTCAGCTCCGAGT
>JASFLL010000169.1:0-4703 GCA_050118115.1 Thioalkalispiraceae bacterium | reverse complement strand
TGCCAAGTTAGGTGAGAACATGAACGTGCGTCGCTTTGAGATTATGAATGCACAGGGGCAGATTGCTTCATATTCGCATGGTTCAAAAATCGGGGTATTAATTGATGTTGAGGGCGGCGATGAGGAGTTGGGTAAAGATCTTGCCATGCATGTTGCTGCCAGCCGTCCAATTTGTGTTGATGAGTCTGACGTACCTCAGCAGGAACTTGACAAGGAAAAAGAAATTTATACGGCACAAGCTCAGGAGAGTGGTAAGCCGGCGGATATTATTGAAAAAATGGTCCAGGGTCGCTTAAAGAAGTTCCTGAAAGAAATTACTCTGTTAGGCCAGCCTTTTGTCAAAGATCCTGATCAGACAGTGGAAAAACTCCTGAAAGATAAAGGTGCCCAGGTACACAGCTTCGTGCGTCTCGAAGTAGGTGAAGGTGTTGAGAAGAAGCAGGAAAACTTTGCCGATGAAGTGATGGCGCAGGTCAAAGGATAATAAGCACAAGGATACCTGACGTTGACTGACCAAGCCATAAAGTACAATCGCATACTGCTGAAGTTCAGTGGCGAAGCGCTAATGGGCGATAAAGAATTTGGTATCGATCCTGCTGTTATTAATAAGGTTTCACTAGAGGTCAAACAGCTGGTTGATGCGGGTATCCAGGTTGCTATTGTGATCGGCGGTGGCAATATTTTTCGTGGTGTCAGTCTCTCTGCAGCCGGCATGGATCGCACCACAGGTGATCACATGGGCATGCTTGCAACCGTGATAAATTCACTGGCACTGCAAGATGGTATGGAAAAATCTGGATTGTCGGTACGAGTGATGTCTGCATTGACGATTCACCAGGTTTGCGAAGACTATATTCGCCGCCGCGCAATCCGTCATCTTGAAAAAGGTAGGGTTGTTATTTTTGCGGCGGGTACTGGCAATCCATATTTTACCACTGATTCTGCAGCAAGTCTGCGTGGTATCGAGGTTGGTGTGGATGTTGTGATCAAAGCAACCAAGGTAGATGGTGTTTACTCTGATGACCCCGTGAAAAATCCGGATGCCAAAAAGTACGATAAGTTGACCTTTGATGAAGTAATCAATCAGAAATTAGCAGTAATGGATACTACTGCGATCGTTTTGTGCCGTGATAATAAAACACCAATTGTTGTTTATGATATGAATAAGGAAGGCGCATTAACAAATGTTGTTAAAGGTCTCGACGAAGGAACACTTGTAAGCTAACGAGGGCGCCATGCTAGAAGAATTTAAACAGGACGCAGAGGGACGAATGACAAAAAGTGTAGAATCTTTGCGTCATGAGTTGAAGAAATTAAGGACTGGTCGAGCGCATACCAGTTTGCTTGATCATATCATGGTTGAATATTATGGATCAGATGTTCCGATTAATCAGGTTGCCAATGTAAGTGTTCAGGATGCAAGGACGCTTGCGGTCTCTGCCTGGGAAAAACAGATGGTCCCTGTGATCGAAAAGGCAATCTTAAATTCTGATATGGGATTAAATCCTGTCACAGCAGGTGAAGTGATTCGTGTGCCTTTGCCTCCGTTAACCGAGGAACGGCGTAAAGATATGACCCGAGTGGTGAGGAATGAAGGCGAGAATGCACGCATTGCCATTCGAAATATTCGTCGTGATGTATTAGGCGATATTAAACAATTGCTAAAAGAGAAAGAAATTACCGAGGATGATGAGCGCCGGGCGCAGGATGAAATTCAGAAAATAACAGACAAGTATGTTGCGGAAGTCGACAAGGTTATAGAAGCAAAAGAAAAGGATTTAATGGAAATCTGATTTCAGATATTACTAATTCATATGGCGCTGAGGCAATAATCGCATGTCAGCAAAGAAAACTTACAATCTGAATATTCCGAAAAACAAGTTGCCGCGTCATGTAGCAATTATTATGGATGGAAATGGCCGTTGGGCAGAACAACGCTCCTTGCCAAGATTTTCCGGCCATAAAGCTGGCGTAGAAACTGTACGTCGTATTGTGCAAATGAGCGGCGAGCTAGGTATCGAGGCATTAACGTTATTCGCCTTTTCCAGTGAAAACTGGCGCAGACCTAAAAAAGAAGTCGGCCTGTTAATGGATTTATTTCTCACTGCATTGGAGCGAGAAGTAAAGCAGTTGCATAAGACGGGTGTACAACTTCGTGTCATCGGTGATCTATCATCTTTCCCTGTGAAGCTCCAGCAGCGTATTGAGAAATCAATGAAGTTGACTGAAGGCAATACCGGTCTGGTTTTGAATATTGCTGCAAATTACGGCGGTAAATGGGATTTGGTACAGGCCATGCAGAAGATTGCTAGACTTGTGGAACAAGGAGCCCTGAATGTTGAGGATATTGACGCGGAATTGATTGAAGCAACATTAACGCTCAGTGATCTTCCCAATCCGGATCTCTTTATCAGGACAGGCGGTGAACAACGTATTAGTAACTTTCTGATTTGGCAACTTGCCTATTCTGAACTCTATTTTACACGTATCTTATGGCCAGACTTTGATCGAGATGAATATGCAAAAGCGATAACTTCTTTTTCTACTCGGCAACGCCGTTTTGGTCAAACTGGCGCACAAATCCTGGAACAGGAACAGAGAGATCATGCTTAAAAAGCGTGTCCTGACGGCGTTAATCCTGGGACCACTTATAATATGGAGTGTGCTTGCCTTACCTCACCCAGCAATCGCCATTGAAATGGGGTTAATCCTGATAATTGCTGCCTGGGAGTGGGCACGACTAAGTGGCGTTAACAACCAGATTGGTCGAGTTGGGTATGCACTTTTTGTGGCTGCTATTTTACTGTTACTTGCCTGGTTGATGCATTATGATCTGAGCTGGATGACTATCGTCCTTTATGTTGTTTGTGGTTGGTGGATAGTGATGTTGATACTGATTATTTCTGCAAACAAAAAAGCAGTGTCGGTCATAAGTCATTTCAATCTACATTCTATATCTATGAATATGCTAGCTGGCTTATTTATTCTGTCGGGTGCATTTGTGGCAGTGGTTGGCATGCATCAACATTTTGAACCAAATGGTGCATATTATATTTTAATGTTGTTGATCCTGATATGGATTGCTGACTCTTCAGCGTATTTCGTTGGTAAGGCATTTGGTAAACACAAGCTGGCGGTAAACGTGAGTCCCGGCAAAACCTGGGAAGGTGTTATTGGGGGTGTTGTTGCTACTCTTATCGCCGCTTTAATAATTGATAACTATCTTGCACTTGAAATTCCACAAAGTATCTATTTTATTTTGATCGTTTTCGTTTCGATTATTTTTTCGATTGTTGGTGATCTGGCTGAAAGCCTTTTTAAACGCCGTGCAGGTGTAAAAGATAGTAGCCAGCTATTACCTGGGCATGGTGGTATTCTTGATAGAATTGACAGCCTGATGTCTGCCGCTCCAGTATTTTTAACAGGTTTATTAATGGCTGGGATTAAATGAAGGGCGTCGCTGTATTAGGAGCAACTGGCACGATAGGTGTGAATACACTTGACGTGATTCGCAGGCATCCAGATAAATTCAGGGTTGATGCTTTAACAGCCAATACACAGGTTGATCGACTTTTTACGCAATGCTGTGAGTTTAAACCCAAACTTGCTGTGATGGTTAATATTGACGCTGCATCCCAATTAGAGCAGCGCTTAAAAGAGGCCGGACTGGATACCAAAGTTTTGTCAGGCGCTCAGTCCCTGGAGACGGCGGTTCAGCAGAAAAATGTTGATATCGTGATGGCTGCTATCGTTGGTTCTGCAGGCCTGAAATCAAGTTTAGCAGCAGCCAGGGCCGGAAAACGGATATTACTTGCTAACAAAGAATCGCTCGTAATGTCCGGCAAGTTATTCATGGATGAGATTTTGCAACACGGTGCGGAATTGTTGCCGATTGACAGTGAACATAATGCAATTTTCCAATGCATGCCGCAAGATTATTCCAGGGGATTGAATAAAGTTGGAGTAAACAAAATTTTATTGACTGGTTCAGGTGGGCCGTTCAGGGAATTACCCATCGAGCAATTTATTAGTGTTACACCCGAACAGGCAATCGCCCATCCTAACTGGCAAATGGGCAAGAAAATATCTGTTGATTCAGCCACAATGATGAATAAGGGGCTTGAGTTAATTGAGGCTTGCTGGTTATTTAATACAGATAGTTCTGCGGTTCAGATAGTTCTTCACCCCCAAAGTATTATCCATTCCATGGTTGAATATGTAGATGGTTCAATTCTGGCGCAATTGGGTCAGCCGGACATGCGTACACCCATAGCCCATGCGCTTGCATGGCCTGATCGAATCGAGTCAGGAGTCAATTCCCTTGACCTGATAAATATGGGAAACTTGGAGTTTACGGAACCCGATATCCGGCGCTATCCTTGTCTGCGCTTGGCTAAGGAGGCCATGCAGCAAGGTGGAACTGCTACAACAATTTTAAATGCGGCAAATGAAATAGCAGTGCAGGCTTTTTTGGAAAATGAATTGAACTTTCCGGGGATTTCCAAGACTGTTGAATATGCCTTAGAACAAATCACGCCAGTAACTGCAGATTCTATTGATACTGTGGTGCAAGTGGATGAACAGGCTCGGGCAGTTGCCAGAGAATTTATTCTGTCTTTTCAAGGGAACGGACGGCTTACGAAAGCACATTAAATAACAAAGAATGAAGTTTCATGATTGATGTAGTCTATACAATATTTTCA
>JASFLL010000168.1:0-4718 GCA_050118115.1 Thioalkalispiraceae bacterium | reverse complement strand
GTATTTTTCTTATATTAAGTAAAAACTCGATATCATCAAGATGCTTTTTTCCAAAATATGGATACGACAGCGATACACAAATCACGTGATGAATACTCGGTATAATTTGGCAGGCATTCCGGCCGGTACCCACACCGCCCAGAAGTAAGGCAACAGGTAATTTCGTTTTGATTTTTGTTGGGCGTCGAATCGTGATTTCCACCTTGAGACCGCTTGTAGAAACCAGTTCCATTTCCTGATAGTTGCTATCTTCTTCATCCCATGTTCTTGTCACGGTCGCTGATTTAATTTGGCCCTTTCGAGCCTCATAACCAGCAACAGGGCTTTTCAAAACAGGTACATATATGTAAGACAGGGTAACAAGCATTAGCACCAGTGATAAACTGATCAGCCAGTAAAATATTTTTTTAATAATTAGATATCGCTGACCTGTAAACATAGATTTCTGACTCATCCTGGAAAATAGCAGTCCCAGTAGATAATACAATTTTATGGCTTAAAAACAAAAAATTCCCGGCAGCATGCCGGGAAAAATTTGGGAAGGAGGACAAAAGTTTATTCAGTTTCAATTTTAATAGAGTGGCGTTTGGCACTCTCTAGCTTGTGTAATTCCAGCTCTAACATGCCATTCTTGAATTTTGCGCTGACATTTCCTTCATCAACAGGTGCAGGAAGAGTTAAAGTTCTTAAAAATGTTCCGCTGCGTATCTCACAACGATAATACTCGCCCTTCTCTTCTATCGAGTAACTTGGCAAGGCCGTCCTCGCTTTGATAACCGGGCACGGCCTCATCTAGCTGTACATTGCGAAGCATTTCCAGACTAGAGACACTGGCCAAACCTTATTTCTTGGTGGAGCTGAACCAGTTTATCCAGAATCGGATATGGGTGCAGACAGGAACCGGAACCTTTACTCGAAATATCCACTACAAGTGCCTGGAAACAATTAGAATTTCATTGATGAAGTTATGGGGATTAGAGTGTCTCAGCAGGACAAGGGTTATTCGCCCAAACTCCGTGGCCTTTATACGTTTTTTACCAGTTTTCCGTTTAACGGTATATCGCAACCTATTGATAATAATAGGTTAATTGTGTACTTAAAGAATTACCTATATTTTGTCGATATTTAGAAATAGATTCATAACCCAACGATAGCACCATGTTCAAAGCCATATCTATTTCTTGCACCATTGTCAGTCTGCTTATCAGCACGGTCGTCCATGCTGACGATGAAATCGTTGATGAAAGCTGGCGCCAGGTCTACGAATTTCAAAGCAAGATGGCTGCGCAAGGTAACAATACTGCACAATTCAAACTCGGGGAAATGTACCAAAACGGTCGAGGAGTTAGAAAAAACTACGAGACAGCGATTGACTGGTACCAAAAGGCAGAAGCAAATGGTAATACGGAAGCTGCCGACCGAATTGCGATGATCCACAAGGCCATCAGGGCGGAACAGGAAGCAAAAAAGCAAGCTGCCGCAAAACACAAGGCAGAAGAGGAACTCGCCCGACAAAGAGAGCTTGAAAAACAACGCGCTGCCGAGAAAGCGGAAAAAGCCAGACGCGAAGAAGAAGCGCTTGAGAAAAAACGGGCTGCCAAGGCTCGCAAGGAAACAAAGCACAAAGCCGCTCAGCACGCAAAGCTTTCTGAGGAAGAACGGGCTAAAAAGATAAAAGAGGCCCAGGAGCGGGCAAAGCGTATTGCTGAACAGAATCGCCTCAAGCAGCAAGAGCGGGCAAGAGCCGCAGTGGAAAAATATCGAGAATCCGTCAAAGACGAAAAATCGGAGAAAAAGCAACAGGCACAAAAAACTCCACAGAAATACCTCGATCCTTTTGAATAAAAGTCTACTGTTACCAACACAGTTAGCACATGATCTAAGGCGGTTTTTGAACCGCCATTTTTATTCCCACAGCATTGCTGATACAACTAAATACCTCGTTAAATCTGGTCATACGTGATTGATACGAGTAAAATTAATTTCGAATCTTATTGATTAGAATTCCTACATAAAAACAGTATAAGGAGATCAGGAATGAAAATAACAATAGGCAGGGTTTTAGTCTTATTTTTAAGTTTTTTTATCACATTCACCACAGCACTTGCTGATGAAGGGGTAACCGAGGGTCAATCTGTTTACACCCAAACCAATCTCTGGTACGAAAAGCCAATGAAGATACTTGCCCTTTTCCACAAAGGCACCATGCTGCCGGTGGGTACCAAGGTCAAGATCGATGACATCGGTGGCAGTGCCATTGAATTTACCCGTGAAGATGGAATGGAATTTCGCGTTTATACAAAGTACTACAGAATGGATGGTGACGAGCTGGCCAAGCTTCTGTTTGGTAAGGACAATCCGATGGCCCAGGGCGGCAAGTTTCATAAATTCACAAAAATGGAACGTGAGCAGATCAAACTTGGCCAGATTAAAAAGGGTATGAGCAGAGAAGCTGTTATCATGTCATATTGCTATCCACCCACGCATAAGAACCCGGATCTGAATGCCGATACCTGGCAACTCTGGAAAAATCGCTGGAACCGGATGATCATCACTTTTAAAGACAATAAAGTCAGCAATATCCGGGATTGAGGAAACTCATCAGTAATATAAAAAGGCCCGGCTAGCCGGGCCTTTTTTATGTTGAACTCCTGAAATTACAAAAATTACGTTATTTGTTATTTCGAAATATTGTTAAAGATCCTGTTACAAAATCTTGATTGTATTCGCCTAGGACACAATCGCACGGGCAACAGCTATTAAAATTACAAATAAAACAAACAGCCCGGAAAAGATTGTGGTAAGGGTACGACGACAGGAAGCGTCTGAAGTATTGCTGCTCATACTGAAATCTCCAAAAAAGTTGATAGGTCGGTAGTTGCTACCACGAAAAATCGCGTAAAGTATACTGTGGTGCTCAGGTATTGGGTATTTCAGATATCTAATGTGCCGATAAGGGAATTTATGAGTAATATACTCAGGTAATATTTGAGGGTAATATTTATACTTGTTGCATTAGTCAGTAAAAAGCCGGATTGCCTTAACAATCCGGCCTTTACGCCACTTGGTGGCTCGCCTTTAAGTCTTACAGACCTAATTTTGCCTTGATGGCATCGATGACATCATCACTGGATGTGGCCTTAACAGTAAGCAGAGAGCCTTCCTTTTCATAGAACCCCGCCAAAGGTGCTGTCATCTGATTGTAAACTTCCAGACGATTACTAATCGCCTCTTCGGTCTCATCGTCACGTTGCACCACAGCACCGCCACATTTATCGCACTTGCCCTCTACTTTGGGTGGGTTGGATTTAACATTGTAGATTTCACCACAATCCTCACAGGTACGACGAGTCGTCAAGCGATCCAGGATAACCTCTCTGGGAACATCGATATTGACCACTGCATCCAGTTCTTCACCCATTTCTGCAAGTAACTCTTTTAATGCCTCAGCCTGGGGAATTGTTCGTGGAAATCCATCCAGCAGGTAACCGTTTTTACAGTCATCTTCTTTGAGGCGTTCTCCCATGATGCCCATAATCAGATCATCAGAGACCAGATCGCCCGCCTTCATCGCAGCTTCAGCCTTTTTGCCGAGCTCAGTACCCGCCGCAACGGCAGCACGTAGAATATCCCCGGTAGAAATCTGTACGGATCCATCCATCTTGGTCAGTAACTTCGCAACCGTACCTTTACCCGCACCCGGGGCGCCTAATAAAATTAATTTCATTCATACTTCCTCGTTCTAGATGTAAATGACACAGCCATTTGAGAATGACTGCTTGAGAATTTTTGCAGCGCGCATTGTGCCTGTTGCTCGCAGTTTAGGCAATTAAATGCGCTTGACTAGGCGAAGAAAAAACTAATAGATCTAAGCACGCAGCTAGAGAGTGTCGTGGGAAGGGGCAGATTTCCAGCTAAAAAGTATCGGAATCATCGCGAAGCATACTACTCTCTTTACACAATATATCATGGGAAGGCATCTGAATATAATAGCCCTGTTCTTCCAGCGCATTGATGACATCCTCGACTTTAGCTCGTGCCAGCTCCCTGTCCGGCGACAGCTCCAGCTCCATCACTTTATCCAGACGCCCGGTTAATTTACTCAATTTCTCTGGTATATTTTTGAGGAGATCCTTTTCTGATTCCTGAAACGGCACATAGAGATACATCTCGTTTTTTTTACTACAGCGGAATATGACACATTGAATCTTTGCAGGCATATGAAAGTTTTCAGACACTTAGTTTAAGTGAAACAACATTACTCGGCAGGTTTTTTCGCTTTTGCCTTGAGCCTGTTCCCTTCTGCAACATACCAGGATTTGACACGGCCTTCCTGAAAATGCACTTCAGAGTTACCATAGTACCAGATATCACCTTTTGTTTTTGTCGGTACACCCTGTATCTCAAATACTCTGCCAGCCGTATCACCGTAGGTAAAATATTTTTCATCCTCTGATTCACCATACACTCCAAGCCGGGAATTTCGCTCAAAGGCCGATTTTCTCTCCTTCGTTATAAAGGGACTGGTCACTTGTTCCTCTTCAAGTTCATCTTTGTTCTCCACAGTAGATTTATTATTAGTATTATTTCTTGCAGCAGAATCTATACCCGTGTGTTCTACAATCTGATTGTTATTCATACTGTCAGAGGACGTAGAAGATTCCGTGGAGGGCTCACTGAAAATATAAATAACAATAAGAACAGCAATCGTAAAAATG
>JASFLL010000167.1:0-4721 GCA_050118115.1 Thioalkalispiraceae bacterium | reverse complement strand
GTTGCGAATCCAGCGCAAAGAAACAATCTTCCATTATTCCCGTGATGATTTCTGAACCAACACCCACAGGGGCTTCATCTTCCTCAGCCACAAGCGCACGATGTGTTTTTTCGACAGAACGACGAATCGTTTCACGATCGATCGGCTTTAATGAACGCAGGTCGATGACTTCAGCGCTAATACCATCGGCTTCGAGTTTTTTGGCCGCTTCCAGGCACAGATGAACCGAGAAGTTATAACCAATCAGGGTGATGTCCTCACCTTCACGGACCACCTCAGCCCCTTCCAGGGGACGGAAGAATTCTTCTTCGGGGATATCTTCTTTTAAGTTATACATGCGCTCGTGTTCGATAATGATCACCGGGTCATTGGAGCGAACCGCAGATTTCAACATGCCATAGGCATCAAGTGGTCCTCGCGGCGTCACCACACGCAGACCGGATGTACTCATAAACATACGTGCAAGACGCGCAGAGTGCTGCGCTGCCAGCTGGTGAGCTGTACCACCCGGGGTACGCATAACAATGGGGCAATTCACACGACCACCAGACATATACCGAATCTTGGCCGCCGCATTCACCAGCGTATCTAATGCTAATAAGGCGAAGTTGATGGACATGATTTCAATAATCGGACGCATACCCACCATCGAGGCACCGATACCGATACCGGTGTATGAGTTTTCTGAAATCGGACAATCCACGATACGCTCGGGGCCATATTTATCGAACAAACCTGCTGTTGCTTTATAGGTACCGCCTGCTACACCAATATCTTCACCCATCGCGATCACCAGGGGATCGTTTGTCATTTCTTCATCATGGGCGCGTTGAATTGCTTCCCAATATGCTGTCTCTGCCATAATCTTTCTCTTTTTCGGAAATTATTTTCGATTGCTATTCTATTTGAGCGGACCCACCCAACGAGGATCAGGGTTATCATCAAGCACATACTTGTTGAGATCCGCAACATTTGGCTCAGGACTCTCTTCAGCAAACTTGATAATCTCGTTTTCGATCTCGTTTTGAATCTCGTCTTCCATTTTCTTGATCTCATCCTTCTTAATCACGCCATCTTTGATCAGGCGTTCAGACAGGATCTTGATGGGATCACGCTTTTCCCATTCCACTTCTTCTTCCTTGGTACGGTAACCTTTGGCGTCCGACATGGAGTGACCACGATAACGATAGGTCATGAATTCAATGAAATAAGGTTTTGATTCGTTACGCACATAGTCGACAGCCTGCTTGGCGTGCTTCATAACTTCTTCGATATCCATACCATCATGCTGGCTGGATTTCATGTTGTAAGCGCTATCAACACGTTTGTACTGATCTTTTTGCGCAGTGGAGCGATCAATGTGTGTGCCAATAGCATAGCCATTGTTTTCACAGACAAACAACACGGGCAGATTCCAGACACTGGCCATGTTCATGGTCTCATGAAATGTACCCTGGTTATTGGCGCCATCGCCAAGGAAACAAATCGCAATCTGGTTAGTTTTCTTGTGCTTGCAGCCGAGGGCCAGACCTGCTGCCAGAGGGAAGGGCTGACCCACCAGCGCGTAACCGCCCATGAAATTGACTGTCGGATCAAAAATATGCATGGAACCACCACGCCCACGAGATGAACCGGTCTCTTTGCCATATAGCTCCGCCATCACTTCTTTAGGTGGTGCGCCGGTTTTAATCGCATGGATATGATCACGATAGCCGGTAATTACATAATCGCCATCCCTGCCATTATTAACATTGGCCATTTCCAGTACACCGGTTGCCACCGCTTCCTGGCCTGAATATAAATGAAGGAAACCACCAATCTTGCGTTCAACATAGGCTTCGAAACAGCGGTCTTCGAAGCGACGGTAAAATATCATCTCACGTAACAGACGTTTCTTATCGCTGTCGTTCATTGAAAATCCTTACGATTGCTTTTAATTGTTATGGGAGCAACTGCTGATTATTTATTCACCAGTCGCAGGCCCGAAAGGCGCGTATCATCGGCTTTTTCTTGAATAAAATCAAGGAAATCCCCCAGTCCATCCGTGTGAATAAACTGAAAATTGTTTAGTAAACATAACCTTGCAGCAGGATTTGAATTTCGATCATTCCCCACTTAAGCAATTTGGGTTTTGGTCGATTAAGAGACTATCCCCGTCCATGAGTATATATAAAGAATGAACGCCGTAAACCAGCAAGTCATCGACAGGCAAACTGTGCATGCCTGGTGTCTGGATATTTCTCAAAGTATCAAGCAGGCCGATCTGGATGCACATATGCAACTGGTCTCATCCAAGGTCAAAGTCTATGGCATGCCCAGCAAAGGCGTGATCGATTACAAGGAATGGCGCACACGCCGCAAGTTCGAATTTAAAAACAAATCATTGCTCGCGATTAATTATCGCGACATCAAGATGATCGGGAGCAGCTCCAGACGTCTGCGCTTTACTGCCAGTGAAACGATGCTGGGCAATGATGGCAAGCTGGTCATTCTGGATAAAAACTTTATCCTGGAGCTGGAAGAAGATGGCATCTGGCGCGTAGTCGAAGAAAATGTAAACAGCTGGCGGGTCAAAAAATTAAACCTCGAAAATTTCTGATATAAGCCCTGACAAGTCAGGGATGACTTGTTCAGAGCACGCAAAGCAAAAAGTATGATTTTTTGATTGCTCACAAAATCCAACGCTATTAGCGTTCGATTTTGGTGGGCACCCTGACCCACATGGGCGTGGGAAACCCCGAGTAACCGCCGGGAGCGCTTGCAGGCCTGTGCCGCAGGCTAGTCTCAGGTTATAATTATCATTATGACAAATAAAAAGTTCAGAATTGAACGCGACAGCATGGGCGAACTCAATGTTCCGGCCGACGCCCTATACGCCGCACAAACTCAACGTGCCGTTGAAAACTTTCCTATCAGCAATCTCAAAATGCCCCGCACCTTTATTCGTGCCCTGGGTCTGGTTAAAAGTGCCTGTGCCGCCGCCAACCACAAGCTGGGCCTGCTGGATGAAACCATTGCTGCCGCCATTCAGGACTGCGCCGAACAGGTCTCGAAAGGCCAGCATGATGAACACTTCCCAATCGATGTATTCCAAACCGGCTCGGGTACCAGCACCAACATGAATGCGAATGAAGTGATCGCCAATCTGGCCAGCACTTTAATTGGCAAAAAGGTCCACCCCAACGATCACGTAAATATGAGCCAGAGCTCCAACGATGTGATCCCCACGACAATTCACGTCAGTGCCTGCCTTGAGATAGAGGATAACCTGTTACCATCACTACAATATCTGGTTGAGGCTATTGAAACGCGAGCAACTGAATTAAAAGATATCACCAAAACCGGCCGGACCCATTTAATGGATGCCATGCCAGTAACACTGGGGCAGGAACTTCAGGCCTGGGCCACGCAGATCAAGAATGGCATGTATCGCATCCAGGCCTCACTAACACGCATGCGTGCCCTGCCGCAGGGTGGTACTGCAGTGGGTACCGGTGTGAACGCGCATATAGATTTTGGTAAACACGTAGTAGCGGCATTAAAGGCTCGTACCGGCTTTGCCTTTACCGTGATGGAAAATCCATTTGTCGGATTAGCCAGCCAGGATACCGCGGTAGAAATGAGTGGCCAGTTAAAGACCCTGGCAGTCTCATTAATGAAAATCGCCAACGACCTGCGCTGGATGAACTCCGGTCCGTTAGCCGGTCTGGGTGAAATCGCCCTGCCCTCGTTACAACCTGGTAGTTCCATCATGCCGGGCAAAGTCAATCCGGTAATTCCTGAAGCCGTCGCCCAGGTATGCGCACAGATAATCGGTAACGATGCAACGATCACTATTGGTGGCCAGAGCGGAAACTTCCAATTGAACGTCATGCTGCCGGTGATTGCCTATAACTTATTACAAAGCATTGAATTGTTAAGCAACACAAGTCGAGTCCTGGCCGATAAAGCGATTAAAGGCTTTATGGTTAATGAAGACAACATCAAGTCTGCATTAGATAAGAATCCCATCCTTGTTACCGCGTTGAATCGCGTTATCGGTTATGAAAAAGGAGCAGCGATTGCCAAAAAGGCCTATGCTGAACAAAGACCTGTTCTCGACGTCGCACTGGAAGAAACCGATTTATCTGAAGATGAGCTCAAAAAACTGCTCGACCCTGCTACGCTAACCAGGGGTGGTATTTAAGCCCTTGTTTTTATACCGCTGTCTACCTTTTCTTTTTTAAACCATGTAAATAAGCATAGCCTGATACCGTCGGCAAATGTCGGCAATGCCTATAATATTATAATGTGAATTCGATGGAATTTAATTCTATAGTTCACGTCACAATAATATTATTACCGAATTTGGCTGATATCTGCATTACATCGTAAAATACAGGCGCCTGGCTAACGCGCTGTCAGCGGTAAAAGGAATACACATGCACTATTTTTCCTATGGCTCAAATATGTCAATTAAGCGACTGCAGGCCAGGGTCCCATCCGCGAGAAAAATCGATATTGGAATACTTGAAAAGCACGAACTCAAATTTCATAAAATAAGCAATAAGGATGGTTCAGCCAAGTGTGACGTGAAAGAAACTGGAGACCCGAAACATTGTGTTTACGGCGTAATATTCCATATCTCTCAGGAAGAAAAAGCGGATTTGGACAGAAAGGAAGGAGTGGGATATGAACAAAAAGATGTGCGCATAAAACTCAGTAATGGTTCTTACATAGAA
>JASFLL010000166.1:0-4748 GCA_050118115.1 Thioalkalispiraceae bacterium | reverse complement strand
TGACAGCCGATACGAAGTCCTGTTGCTGGCGAGACAGGCTGATTTGACGCGCGCCCAGTCGATACATAAGGAAAAAGCCGCCACATAAAATGATGAACAACACAACCGCTGTCCAGGTAATCACACGCCCACCCGGGCCGGCGGGTAAGTTATGCGTACTGAAAATCAGCTCAATGTCGCTGAAAGGAGGTGAGAGCCGGGTTCGATACAGGAGTTCACCCTCAACCTGCTCGGAACTGACCAGCTTGCGCGTTCTTTGCTGGCTACTGATCACAGAAAGAATATCACCATTATAAGCCACGGACAGATCGCTATAACGCGCCAGGGTGGCATCCTGGTAAACAGGATTAATCATTTTTTGCAGGAAGCTTCGGGACTCAACCAGGAAACCCTGGATATACCGATGATTGTTGCGCCAGGCCTTTCGGTATAAGACAAACTGTCCACTCTTGAGCAGATTAAATTCAAACGGATCAATTTCGCTTTCGAAGATTTCAATTTTGGCGGGCGCATTCGCTGTGCGGGTGTCATCGCGTTGTGGTGCGCTTGCGGGGGCACGCTGTTCAGGCAGGGCGGTGGTTTCCTTGCGTTTATAGCTGCGCTTCTTCTGGAGTTTTTCAGCCAGTCGTTGTTTTTGCTGTCCAAGTTGTGCTTTTTTTGCACGTGCAGTATCCGCATATTGTTCTTTGAGTTTCAGGTCCTCGACCTTACCCAGGGAATAGGCCTGCTCCTGTTCTTCTGCCTGTTTCTGCGGAGCCTGGCGACGTGCCAGTTCATCGAACCCGGATTGCGATGTATTGCTATCGGCTTTGCTGACTTCACTCTTGTCTTCACTCATAACAGGAGATGGCTGATCAGCGACAGAGTCGGCTTCGGCTAAGCCACCTTCCTGTGTCGTTGAAGCAGTTTTGTTTGGTTTACTCTTGTCCTTTGCCTCTGAATGATAGGCAAAACTGCTGGTACTCTCCGTTGCGGGTTGTGGTGTGGAGAGTTGTACTGTGCGATCCGGTTTGATGAGTTCATTTTTACTCAGTATATCCAGGACACGTTGCTGTTGCTGTTTACGTTCTACATATTCCGTTTTAGAAATACCGTAGCTAGTAAAGTTGTCGCCCTTGTCCGGCAACAATGGCGTGGTGAAGTGACCTTCATTGTCCACCTGGAAATAGCCGATAAGGCCCGCAAGGTCCAGGTTCTGCGTCAGGTTTGATATGGGTGACCTTTGCAGAAAATTGGCGGCGGGATCGCCAGCTACATTGAGAAAGCTGTAATCGGCAAAGGCGCGCGCTTCTTCCTTGTTGATCAGTTCAACAAACTGGTTATCAATGCGGGTAGCCAGTTCTTCGGCCAGTTGCCGTTGCTGGTGATAAGCTTCCCATTTGATCTGATCATAGGTCTGATAAACCAGCAAGCTCGTCGGTATCAACAACGCCAGGAAAAACCCGGTGAGCAGGAGCTTGAGATGTTTTTTCTCAAATTGTTTGAACAGACGTTTTTTCATGATCAGAATCGATGGGCAGTGACTAAACCATAAGTCGATAGCCGGCACCGCGTACCGTCACCAGGAAAGCTGGATTTGAGGCGTCATGTTCGATCTTGCGTCTTAGCTTGGCGATGTGAATATCCACGGTCCTGGTTTCGATATCGAGGTCCCTGGCATAACCCCAGATCTTGGTAAGCAGTTCTTCTCTGGGCACGGGACGTTCGGCATGTGTTTTAAGGTACTGTAAAATTTCTATTTCACGACGGGTAAAGGACAGTTCATTTTCACCACGTTTGCCATTCAGGTTGCGGGTATCGATCAGGGTCTGCGGATCAAGTTGTATGGTATGTTCCTGTTCGGTTGCAATTTTGGCCCGTCTTAATACCGCCTGGATGCGCAGCACCAGTTGTGCGACCGAAAACGGTTTGGCCACATAGTCATCGGCGCCCAGTGACAGGCCGTGGATAATATCATCGTCGCTGGTTTTGGCCGTGAGCATAATGATGGGTTGCTCCCGGTCCTGTTCGCGAATGCGATTGCAGATCTCAAAACCATCCATACCGGGTAACATGACATCCAGCAGGATCAGATCATATTGTCCGGATAGCCCTTTCTTTAAACCGTCTGTCCCATCTTCGGCGCAATCGACCTCATAGCCATGATAAACCAGCACATCGATCAGTCCGGTACGAATGGCGGCTTCATCCTCGACAACCAGAATACGTAATTTTCTATTTATCATGATTATAGAATACCAGTATACGGGGATATCGATGTAAAACTTTTGTAAATATCGCCCATAAGGTTTTACTTCTGGCTGTCTAAAAAATCCCCGTCGCCACACCTACACTCCTTGCAGACTTGATAAATATCTGTACCAGGAGAATTATATGGCACTCATTAATCGCTTTTCCCGACTATTTCGTGCAGATCTGCACGCTGTCCTCGATCGTATCGAGGAACCGGTCACCTTACTCAAACAGGCCGTTCGTGAGATGGAGGATGATGTTACCCAGGATGAACGAAACCTCAAAATTCTGCAGCATGAACTGGGACAGATCCCGGTGCTGGAAGAAGAGCTTGAAAACAGCCTGAAAGAGTTACAGCTGGAGATCAGTTTATGTCTTGATTCAGATAATGAATCGCTGGCCCGCTCAGTCATCAAACGCAAGCTTGCCGGCCAGCAACGTGCCCGACGCCTCAGGCAACAGGCTGATGAGATAAAAAGGGAGGTAGCGACATTAACAAGTCGGCTTGCTAACAACCGCAGTCGCCTGTCGGCCATGCAGCAAAAGCTGGAGATCCTGGAAGAGGATAGTTCACGCAGTCATGCTGCGACAGAAATGCGTGATATGGATATCACCATAACCGAAGATGACATTGAAGTTGCCCTGCTGAAAGAAAAACAGGCGAGGGCATCATCATGAGACGTCCGGTATTTTCCGAAGGTATCATCGTGGCCATCCTGGCAAGCCTGATCGTGACCGTTGTCTTTACGGTCCTGTCTGCTTTTTTTCCGACGCGGTGGTTATTGCAGGCATTAATCGCGGGTATCAGTTTTAGTTATGTTTGTTATTTGCTGGTTCGCAGCCAGGAAAAGATTGGCAGGCTGACGGCCATTGCTGTCTGGGGTGTGGTGACCGTGGCCACCTGGATGTTTTCACCTTCGATGATTATTTCCCTGTTTATTCATCTTGGCATGATCTGGCTGGTGCGAGCGCTGTATTACTACACCAGTTTACTGGTTGCCCTGCTTGACCTGGGATTAATCCTGTTTGGTATGGCCGCATCGATATGGACCATGATGTATACCCATAGCCTGTTCTTAAGCGTCTGGTGTTTCTTCCTGATCCAGTCACTGTTCGTGCTCCTGCCATCTGATCTCAAATCCGGGTTTCTGAAAAAAACCAGCCGGACTTCACGACAAACTGCCACGCAGGATGATGCCTTTGAACAGGCTTATACCTCGGCGAAATCGGCACTACGTCAACTGACCGTACATCATTCTTAAAAGGTAAGGAGGGCATTTCCATGAAATCCAGAATATTAGCTATCTCAATCTTTGTGATTACCGCGGGTGTTATTGCCTTATACCCGGTTTATAAAAATAGCAATGCCGTCACCGGATCGGGTAACGACATAGCCGACATCACAGCAACGAACACAATGACACAAGGCCAGGCGAAAAAGATCGAACTGGTCTTTGCCCTGGATACCACGGGCAGTATGAGTGGTTTGATCCATGCGGCCAAAGAAAAGATCTGGTCGATTGCCACGAACATGGCACAGGCAGAGCAGGCGACTGAGATCAGTATCGGGCTGGTGGCCTATCGTGATCGCGGTGACAAGTACATTACCAGGGTAATCGATCTGTCCAGTGACCTGGATTCAGTATATGCACAGTTGATGGACTTCGTCGCCAATGGTGGTGGTGATGGTCCCGAGAGTGTTAACCAGGCATTGTACGATGCTGTGCACAGGATTTCCTGGAGCCAGGACAAGGATGCTTTCCAGGTTATTTTTCTGGTAGGGGATGCACCACCGCACATGGACTATCAGGATGATGTCAAGTATCCCGAATCCATTCAGGCCGCGGTCAGCAAAGGGATTTTAGTCAATACCATTCAGTGTGGCAGTGATCGCCGAACCATGTCGCAATGGAAAACGATGGCATCGTTGGGCCAGGGTACATTCTTTAATGTTGCCCAAAATGGTAATGCGGTTGCTATGAGTACGCCGTTTGATAAAGAGCTGGCAAACCTGTCCGCGAAGATGGATAAGACCCGTTTGTATTACGGGTCCGAAGAAGAACGCAAACAAAAGCAGAAAAAGCAGGCGGCAACCGAGAAACTGCACAGCCGTGCCTCTGTTGAATCACAGGCTCGTCGCGCGACGTTTAATGCATCAAAAAGTGGCAAGACTAACCAGATTGGTGCAGGTGACCTGGTGGAAGACGTGACTTCAGGGGTAACAGATCTGGGTACCATCCCGGAGGCAGAACTCCCCGAACCTGTCCAGAAGATGCCTGCAGTTGAACGGCAGAAGCTGATCAAGGCGACAGCTGACAAGCGGGCAAAACTGAAGCAAAAGATAGAAGAGGTCGCCAAAAAGCGTTCCGCCTACATCCGTGAAGAGCTGAAAAAGCGTGAAGATACAAAGGATTCGCTGGATGATCAGTTGGTGGGTACCTTGCGCGCTCAGGCCAAAAAGAAAGGTCTGGACTATTCCGGTAAGGCCATCAATTACTGATTTTTAAGTATGCATA
>JASFLL010000165.1:0-4763 GCA_050118115.1 Thioalkalispiraceae bacterium | reverse complement strand
GGCTCATAAAGCACCGGCGGGTCCTCAACAGACAGTCCCAGCATGTCACATTCCGCCGTATCAGGTACGTGCGGACGTTTACATTCCGGGCATAACAAACGAACCAGGCGTTGTGCCAGCACCCCGATCAAACTCGATGACAACAGGAAGGGTTCAACTCCCATGTCGCGCAAACGCGTCAGTGCACCGATAGCCGTATTGGTATGCAAGGTCGAGAATACCAGGTGCCCGGTCAAACTTGACTGGATGGCAATCTCCACGGTTTCAACATCACGAATCTCACCGACCATCACGACATCCGGGTCCTGACGCAAAATAGCGCGTAAGCCTCGCGCGAAACTCATATCCACCTTGGTATTGACCTGGGTCTGGCCAATACCATCTATATAATATTCAATCGGATCTTCGACCGTCATAATATTTCGACTGGTATCGTTGAGTTCGCCTAATGCCGCATAAAGCGTTGTGGTCTTACCTGAACCGGTCGGACCTGTTACCAGCATGATCCCGTGCGGTTTATGAATCACGCGGTGCATCACTTCCTGGATTTCCGGGTCCATACCCAGATTAGTCAGTTCCAACCGACCCGCCTGTTTATCCAGCAAACGTAAAACAACGCGCTCTCCATGTCCTGAGGGAAGAGTCGATACCCGTACATCAACCGGGTGGCCGCCAATCCGGAATGAGATACGTCCGTCCTGGGGCAGTCGTTTCTCAGCAATATCGAGCTTGGCCATCACCTTGATACGTGATGTCACCAGTGGCGCCAGGGCCCGGGGTGGCTGCAGTACCTCACGTAACACACCGTCCACACGCAAGCGCACCATGAGACGATTTTCAAAAGGTTCTATATGGATATCAGAGGCATTTTCTTTTACAGCCTGGCTCAACAGCGCATTTATCAGGCGAATGATGGGCGCGTCATCCTCTGTTTCCAGCAAGTCTTCAGGTTCGGCCAGCTCCTGAGCTATGCTGGTCAGGTCCAGCTCTTCCCCCAGGCCTTCCATCATTTCAACGGCTTCATCCGATGATGTGGTTTCGTATTTTTCCTGCAGAAGTTTTTCGAATTCTTCCGGTTTGACGCTATGCAGTTTTAATGGACGTTTATAGTGACGACGCAACTCCTGAAGTGGCGTATTACTCGCGCCCTCCCTCACCGTCACATCCACGAGCACAGGCGTGACCTCAGAGACAATCACCCCATGACGTTTGGCGTAGGAATACGATAGCTTACGAGGACCGGCAGATGTATTGGCTACATCAACCGAAACCTCTTCGGCCTCATTGAGTAACTCGTCCTGCATCATCATCGCCTATATAGGGTGGTAATTCACTTGAGCCTGTCGAAGTTGGAGGTGGCTCAGTTTGATCGAGATTGCTCTCACTCATATTTGGTGGGGATGTGATCTCTTGATCTGCATCTTTAGAACCATTTGAGACGTTAGCCGGATCACTCAATTCAAGACGCTGGGCTGACTCTTCATAGGGTGGTGGTAACTTCAGAAAATCGGACATTTCTTGCAACACCGGTACTTCATCGTCATTCATGAGGCGTAACCCATCTTCTTTCATCTTTAATTGCTTGGAACGTAAAAAATTGTACTTTTCTGTGGTCAGGGCCCGCATGGACTTCTTGTCTTTCATGATTGTCGGGTGCAGGAACACCATCAGATTGGTCTTCACCTTGGAGGTCCGTTGATATCGGAATAACCAGCCCAGCAGGGGAATATCACCCAGCCCAGGCACTTTTTGTTCCGACTCGATGAGATCATCCTTAATCAAGCCACCCAGGACGATGATCTGACCATCATCCACCATCACACTGGTCTTTATCGAACGCTTATTTGTAATAATATCGGATGCCGCACTGCTGGGCGCGAGACTGGAAACTTCCTGAGTCACGTCCAGTTTAATGGCATCGCCTTCATTGATCTGCGGTTTAATCTTGAGTGTGAGACCCACATCTTCACGTGAAATGGTATTGAATGGATTGGTTGGCGTGGAACCACCCGTACCGGTACTGGTATAGCTACCCGTCACAAACGGGACGTTCTGGCCGACCACAATTTCCGCCTCTTCGTTGTCCAGCGTCACCAGGGTCGGTGTCGACAGGACATTGGTCTGTGAATCTCCCGCCAAAGCTGAAAGCAGGGCCGCGATTTTGTTTACCCCGGTCAGGTCACCGAAACCAACGTTGAACCCGACCGGTGATGGCGGGTTCTCCAGGTTGGCATAGGCGGTAATGGGTGTACCAAGATTAAAGTTAACTAATCCAACCGCATTATTGCCATCACGACCATCAATGGCCCATTGCACACCCAGTTCACGGGATTTCTCATGTGAGACTTCTGCGATGACCGCTTCCACCATCACCTGGGCACGCCGTACATCCAGTTGATTGATCACCGCCTTTAAAGAGCGAAAGATATCGGGGGGAGATGTGATTACCAGGGCATTGGTATTCTCGTCAGCCTGGATATTCACTTCACCTGTCTGGCCGCCACCCGCTTTGTTCGCTGCCTTAACGGCCTGCTGGCTTACCCCCGTCAAAACCGGGACCAGATCTTTCGCTACCGCATTTCTTAAATAAACGACGTGGGTATTACCGCCTATATCCAGCGGTGTATCCAGGTGTACGATCAATGCCTTGATACTCAAACGTGCGGTCTTGTCACCACTGATCAGCAAACTATTGGTTCGCTCGTCAGCCACAACCTTTGCTTCTTCCGGCCCGCCTTTCTGGGCAGGTCCCTTGAGTTGAGTGAGAATACGCACCAGTTCTGCAGCCGATGCATGACGTAAAGGAATGACTTCGATTTCGTCACCGGTTGCCGTATCAATTCGTTTGATAATGGTGGTCAGTCGGGCAATATTAGCTGCTGTATCAGAGATAATAATCACATTTGATGAAGGCACCGCAGCCAGGTGGCCACGCTGTGGGACCAATGGTCTTAAAATCGGCACCAACTGACTGGCATTGACATATTTCACTTCGATAATGTGAGTGACCAGTTCATCACTTTCACTGTTTGTTAATCCTGAAACTGTTTCGATGGCATCCTGCTTGGCGTTAACATCTGGGACAATCTTGGTAACATCTTTACCCGGGATGGCGGCAAAGCCATGTACTTTCAGAATCGATAAAAATACCTGGTATACCTGATCAGCATTCATTGGTCGTTGGGAAATAATCGTGACTTTGCCCTTGACGCGCGGATCAATAATAAAATTCCTGTTGGTATATTTGGACACCGCATCGATTACCGTGCGTATATCCGCCTCGGCAAAGTTCAACGTGATATTCTTTTGCTTCTCGGATGATTTTGGATTTTTTGCTGAAGCAGCAAGGCTAAGTTGTGGGGAATAAAGATCTCCACTTACCAGTGACACGACAAGTACTGCTAAAAGCAAACCAGGGCCAATCGGTGTTAACACTTTTTTGATTTTTATTCTTAGCCTGTTAAACATCATATACCTATATCTACATACTTATATTTAAATTCTCACGGTGACCATTACGCTCAATACCCAAATTCAATTGATTCAATGAACTCAGCTGGCCTAATAACTCGGTCATTGCCGATGGCGTCACGGGCTGACCGTTAATCTCGACAATCACATCCCCCGGCCTCAGCCCCAGGGCCCGCATTACCTGGCGGTCCTTGTGAGTAAACCTGATACCCTTCATTTGCTGGCTGTTGTCATAGACCGGTTCAATACGTACATTCTGCATAAATTCAGCGGGATTTTCTGTCAATTGCGCCTTAAGATTCTCAAGTCTTTTGCCCGCACGAATGGTCCGCGTGCGAACAATAGCAGAACTGGACGGCTGAATCGTGGGCCGAGTTGTCCTTATCGAGGTGCGGGGACGGCTGATAGCTCTGGATTGCAGACTCGATTCATCGCGAGGCAGATTTAATGTTTCGAAACTGCCGCTTCTCTCCAGTATGACTTTATCCGGGTATATCTCATAAAGGGTAACGCCGGAAAAGATCGTATCTGACTTCTTGTAAACCTTTTCTTCGCCTCTGGCATCCGCGATCAACGCCATGGCCTGTTCTGGCGTGGAAGCAGCAAATACACCTCTGAGCGTTAGCTTCAAACCTGTTTTCGGCGCATCAATCGGTGCTTCCTGTGTCACAGGCTTCACGCTGGCAACGCCAAACAAATGTAAATTCGCCACCGTTCGCAAACGCGGCTGGTGTGCGATCTGATCAGGCGTAACCGCGGGCGTACCCCCTCGTTTATAATTACTCGAACTATCCTGTGCCGGAGCAAAGATAAGCCAGGTCATTTCAGAAGCCGATTTTGCAACCAGGATGACCAGAATAACTGAAATCCATTTCGGTGCTGCGCGCCAGAGCTTCTTCACCGGAAAATTAGTGAAGAGAGTCGCCCACTCCTGCGCGGCCTTGTGTAGTTGACCCTGCATCCAGATCCTTAAAAATTGTTTTGTTATAGCTCGCTGCTATTACACTTTGGTTATTAAAACCCTATGAGTTCCGATATATCACCCGACGTGTAGGTTGCCATACACATGCAGGGAAATTTTAGCCCCTCTTGAAAGCTGCTTGACAGCACCATTTTTTTTATATTACAAGTAGTTAGTTAGTTTAGTTAATTTACAAAATTAAGTGAAGTGATTGTCCAAAATTTGTCAGATTTTGCGTTTATATTCGCAAAGTGACCAAATTTGTCACTAATTGACACTGTTAGAACACTCACCTTAAATGAGGAATTTGACTAAACTCTATGCAACCCCT
>JASFLL010000164.1:0-4770 GCA_050118115.1 Thioalkalispiraceae bacterium | reverse complement strand
CAGATTCAAACCGCAAGACAGCTGGTCGAGCTTCGCCAACAATCCAGTCGTGACTAGCCAGCACGATTCAATGCCTGATCATGTAACTCATTGAAAACTTTAGATTAGTTAAATTTTCTATCTTTTCTTAAAAATTAAACTAGACAGACTTGTCTGTTTGTTCTAAGCTTTTTCCATGAGCCAGACAATGAAAAAACCAGCAGGGACTGCATATGACAGGATTGTCAGCGTTGCCACCGAACTGTTTTATCAACAGGGTTACCGAGCAACGGGAATCAATGAAATTATAGAAAAGTCTGGAGTGGCAAAGGCTACATTTTATAACCACTTCGCGACCAAGGAAGATTTATGCAAAGTATACCTGAACGGTTTACGCGAAAAGGAGCAAAACTACCTCGCCAGCGCTATCGCTGAGGCCAGTAGTCCATTAGACCGGTTTTTTGCACCTATTCGATCTGTAGAGGCCTGGCTGAAGGAAACAGAATTTCGGGGCTGCCCTTTTGTAAATATCGCAGCAGAAATACCAGATTTTAATAATCCTTTGCGTAATGAGGGAATCAGGGTTTACAACAATGCCCTGTCACAGATAAAGGAACAGTGCCAGGAACTGGTGGATTCGGATCCGAAACGCTATGGGCATCTGGATGTGGAAGAATTGAGTAATGATTACTTACTGCTGTTCTCTGGCGCCATTGCGCAGGCAGAGATTTACAATGAATTTTGGCCGGTCAGCCATGCTGAAAAAACCATAGCCCGACTGATTGGCCAATAACCGGCAAAATTTTTTGCCTTGTAAGTAGACAGACCTGTCTGTCTGTATTAAGCCAAACGACAAAAGGAAGAGAACCATGACACACACACAAACCTACTCTAGCGAGACTAATCGCTATGCCAAATGCATCGAGGCATCAAAACGGATCCGCTGGGACATCGAACATGATGTTTTCCGGGGCCGCAGTTTTGACTTTAACAAGAAGTTTCTGCCTGACGGCCTGTCCCAGGTAAACGAGCTGCGGTTTCTGAATCAGGAACAGCAACGCTTTCTTAGCCAGGTACAGGGACGCACCTACGCCAATATTTTTGGACTGGTTGAGCGTTTTATTTGCGCCAAAGTGATGGACGTCAGCCGGGATCATGCCTTAGGTGATCAGGTCGCACTGGAGGCACTGGTAC
Source organism: Thioalkalispiraceae bacterium (assembly GCA_050118115.1). Classification (GTDB taxonomy): domain Bacteria; phylum Pseudomonadota; class Gammaproteobacteria; order UBA6429; family Thiohalophilaceae; genus SZUA-24. Next base: position 3,597 of record JASFLL010000164.1, on the reverse strand, counting down.
GATTCAGCGATGAAGAACTTAAGCATCAGGAAATGTTTCGGCGTCTGGAGGAAATGGCAGCCGAGCAGATGCCCGCAGGTTATGAGTTTTTGCCTCAGCCCAATGATGTTGCCAAAGCGGTGTTAAGTAAGTCGGACTGGGCGGTGCTCGCGCTGACCCTGCATATCGAATTGTTTACGCAAGTGCATTACAAGGAAAGTATCGAACCAGATAGTAACCTGTCTGATTTATGGAAAGACGTATTTCTTTTCCATTGGAAGGAAGAATCCCAGCACGCCATCATGGATGAAATGGAATGGGTTCGTGAAGACCGGAAACTTTCTGTTGATGAACGCGATCAGGCAGTAAATGAATTGATCGAGCTGGTAGCCGCAGTAGATGGCATCCTGCAAATCCAGTCCAAACAGGATGCACAATACTTTGTTGCGAATTGCGATCGCAGCTTTAGCCGTGACGAAGTTGCCAGCATCGAACAGGGCATACTTAAGGCTTATCGCTGGCAATACATTATTTCCGGGGTACAGGTACCACGTTTTAGCCAGGTGCTGATGAGCCTGATTACGACTGAGCAGGCCGAACGAGTTACTCGTGCTTTAACAAGCCTTGCATAAACTTACTACCAAAGGAGAAAGGAAATGAAAAAACCTAACATTGATATGTTCGTATTTGTACAATCACAAGGTCAGGACGATCAACGTTCAAAAGTAATTGATATCGCTAATAACATCTCAGGAATCGAAAGTGTTCGTGCTCATCCGAGGATAGGCAGGTTAGTCGAAATTAATTATGACCCGAACAATGTTAATAGCTTTCATATAATCAACACTATCCGAAAGCAAGGATATCGGTCAGTGATGATTGGAATGTAAGGACACACCACCGGGTTGGAGATCTACTCAGAGTTACTCTCTGACCCGGTTGGTAGTGCTAGCTACCCAGAATTTTATTAATTTCATTTTCAGCTTCTGTCCAGTCATCCAGCTCATGACCGGATACAAATCCTCTTTTCTCGGCCTTGTGGTAGGCGGCAACAGCGATCATTTTCCAGCGTTCCTCTGGTGTTACATTCAAACTGGTTGATATGTCCGATGATTTGTTCCTTTTGCCGGCAGCAGCTTTTTTCCCTGTTCCGCTGGCTGCAGTTACCGCCTTCTTCTTGATAGCCTTTTTCTTGGCAGGTTCCCTGGTAGCCACCTTTTTTTTAGTTGCTTTTTTATTGGTGACCTGTTTTTTTGTGGTCTTTTTCTTGGCTACCTTCTTTTTGCTGGCTGGGGACATAACCTTTCCTCCGTATCGATTCTCATGTTTTTGTAATACTCTTTAACAGTTAATACAAAATAAATGCCAATATTGATATAAATCCATAACTCTATGATTAAAGACAAATAAAGACTCTTTTAAAGCATAGAATTAAGATAAATGCATTATAATTGGACATCACTTGCACCAATCTTGACTGCAAGTATTACAAATAGAAAAGACATTTGTTTGTTTGATAAAACTCAATCAAACCATAGAGGCTAGATTATTGTTTTTCAAGCCACGAATTCAATCATATTAACCGCTAGAATCTGTAAACCATCCCCAATGTATACGAAAACAGGCTGTCATCATCAACAATCGGACTATCTGAAATCCCATCACCTAAAATTTCATATTTAATTTGCCCCAGTAATTCAATGTGTCTAGTGATATACCAGTTGCCATTTAAAGTCACATTATAATTTAACGAGGACCTTCCTTCATAAAATGGCCGTCCAGCCCTTACCTCATGGGCCTGAACACCATAATAATAGTCGACCAGTTCTGCATCTTGATAGGTTAAGCCAACAGATGGAGCCAGGTTGAAGTTTTCTTCAGGATGAAAAGATTTACTTACCTGAAATACTGCTTCAGCACCATCGCTCTCCAGCAGGTCGTGCAGTAGCTGGAAGGTATATATAGCAAACGATGATTTAATCTGTGTAGATAGACCCGCAAAATAACTTGGATTGGTCTTATCAATACCATCCAGTTCCCCGTTATCGGCAAAAGATGACTTTACTTCATAAAAGCGAGGCGTGGCGAGCATATCGAAATAAATACTTTCATTACTATATAATGTGTACCCCATATCCAGGCCTTCGATATAGAAGCGCTGATATTTATACGAGAAATAAGGGAGTATGCTAGGTTGTTGATCGACCCCCACAAATGGGCGTTGCGCATTCGAGCCTGTGACGCCAACTCCAAAGGCATTGTCCTGTTTGTTTTCCCGCTCCTGTGTTGAGGTAATGATCGGGGCTGGTGCTGCATACGCATAACCTCCCCATCCCAGAAAAACAGAAATACATGTCAGTATAAAGGAATATAGTTTTATCTTTTTCATATCTGGCTCCCAGGAATATCGTTATCTAAAACTGTCTTTGAGCCATAATCTACAGAGAGTGGTTAGAGTGAAATATCACAATTTCATAACATTTTTATCAAAATTGAATGCCACATAATGATCGCCGGGTTGATTCAGTTCACATTTTCTGCATGTTATAAAATCCCCGAGGCATACCTAACACAAGTACATATGAACAATAAATCCTGTCAATCGGGATTTTCGATTATCACAATCTAAATAACTGGCTTTCAAACTCCGGTTTATTAGCTATATATTCTATCTGTAAACGTGCATTTGAAGCATCGTTACACACATATAAACTAATGAAGGATATATAGATGAAAATGAGTAGTTATAAAAAGATTACGTTGTCTGTAATTGCCGCTTGTGGATTACTTATCTCACCATTATCTGCTAGCTACGCGGCTGATGCAGCCAAACAGAACGCAAAGCCTGCGTCATGTAAGCAAGAAGCCGGAAAAAAAGGCATAAAAGACAAAGCAGAGATGAAGAAGTACATCGCCGAATGCAAAAAACATCGTAAACTGGCAAAGAAGAAATCTGAAGCCGGCAAAAAATAAATCCTATTTCCAGATATGTACGGGGGGGTTGCGGGCAATATCCGCGCCCCCTTTTCTTCTTCCCGAATATTATCGCCTGATATAACAACAGCAAATTTTTTAGCTGCTATCGACGCCAGAAAGATGGAGTGAACAGAATAATCAAGGTAAAAATTTCCAGACGCCCCATTAACATACACAATACCAGTACCAGTTTTCCCCAGTCTGGTATCGCCTGAAAATTGCTGGTGACACTACCGAGTCCCGGGCCCAGATTATTAATGCAGGCGGTAACAGCGGAAAAAGCAGTGACCTGATCAGTACCACCTAACATCAGCAATAACATAGCCACTGCAAAAATGGCTACATATAAAGAGAAGAATCCCCAGACTGAATTGGTCACCGTATCTGATACAACACGTCCATCAAGTTTAATAGGCCTGATCAGGGACGGATGAATCAGTCCCAGTATCTGCCGTTGTCCTTGTTTGAATAACAAAATATAACGTATGACCTTCATCCCCCCAGCCGTAGAACCTGAGCAACCGCCAATGAAACTGATAAATATCAGTAACACGGGAAGAAAGATGGGCCAGGCAGCAAAGTTTTCCGTCAGATAGCCGGTACTGGTTATGATCGAGACGGTTTGAAATGTGGAATGTCGTA
>JASFLL010000163.1:0-4774 GCA_050118115.1 Thioalkalispiraceae bacterium | reverse complement strand
AAACAAGAGCGGCAAACTCAACAATATAATCAATGCACCAACAAGAGTGGAATAGTCTATTCTGCGATGGTCCTTATGTAGATATTTACTGAGCAATATCAATGTCCTTCATAAATAAGCGGGTACATCAGATTTTATGTGTATGAAAAAAATCCATGTGAGTGTGTAACACCTGTCATTATACTATCTATACAGGTACGGAAAATACACTACTTCGATTTGATAATTTGCTTCTCTATCAGCTGCGTATTCCTGGTAAAGGCTTTGTGCTGCATCTTAATCAGAAATATACTGGTGAGAAACATTGTGTCTTGCATCATGCTGGCTGGCTCAATGATTGGTTTAATATAGTTACCTGTTTATTAAACGAATGCCTGGGGAGCACATTTTTGGACAATCTTTGCCATGAACATCGGTTGTTGCGGAAATATAAAGCACTTTTAGTACGGTATTTATGCTTGCACCTCAAAAGAGATTATTACCCTGTAAATTTACCGTTTACATATCTGGCGCTTTAAAACCATACATAAATTGATACTGACCTGTTAACATCAATCTTTATCTATTCACTTTTAATAATTCCGACGGTATATAAAATGATAAAACCTCTGAGCCCTGAACAGTTGTTTACCCCGTGTGATGTAAATGAGTTTTGTTTTGATACCACGGAGCAGCTGCCGGACTTGAAAGAGATCATGGGTCAGGAGCGTGCTATCCAGGCTTTACACTTTGGGGTCGGTATCCAGCAGGCTGGTTATAATCTATTTGTACTTGGGCCAACAGGTTTGGGTAAACACACTGTGGTGCGTGAATACCTGGATGAAAAATCCAGGACACAGGCTCCACCAGAAGACTGGGTGTACGTCAATAATTTCAGTAAGCCATCTGAACCACTTGCTATCAGTCTTGAAGGGGGAGCGGCGAAAAGTTTCCGTCAGGACATGCAACAGTTAATTGAAGATCTTAGAAGTGCTATACCGACGGCATTTGAAGCTGAGCAATATCATGCTCGCATTCAGGATATAGAAGAAGATCTGAAAAGTCGTTTAGAAGCCAGGTTTAATGAACTTGCTGAGGAAGCAGATTCACATAATGTCAGGCTCTTACGTACACCGCATGGCTTTGCCTTTGCGCCGATGAAGAACAATGAAGTACTTAAACCAAAGGATTTTGAAAAGCTGCCAGAAAAAGAGCAAAAACGAATTGATGAGACAATGAATGTGCTTGAAGAGAAGCTGAACAGCTTTTTACGCATGCAGCCTCAATGGCAACGTGAGGCGAGGGAGCGAATCAAGGAGCTGAATAGTGAAATTGTAATGTTCGCTTCTAGTCATTTTATCGAAGAACTTAAAAATAAATATATTGATTATGCACTCATTCAGGAATATCTGGATGCGGTTCAACAGGATGTTATCAGTAACTTTCAGGACTTTAGAAGTGAGGAAGAGACCCCTGAAGTGATGGGTATACCCTTGATAGAAAAACCGACATTTCGTCGTTATGAAGTAAACGTCATTGTTGAACAAATGAAAGAAGAGGGCGCACCCGTTGTTTACGAGGACAACCCGAATTATGCAAACCTGGTCGGTGCAGTTGAGCATACTGCACATCTAGGTGCGTTACAGACGGATTTTACTTTAATCAAGCCAGGAGCTTTGCATAAAGCGAATGGCGGATACTTAATCCTCGATGCGATAAAAATATTGACTCAACCACATGTATGGGATGGGATTAAGCGCGCATTATTTTCCCAACAAATCAAGATCCAGTCATTGGGCCAGATTTATAGCCTTGTTAGCACAGTGAGTCTGGAGCCACAACCTATACCACTTAATATCAAGGTCGTGTTGATTGGGGACCGGATGCTGTATTATTTATTACACGCTTACGACCCGGAATTCAAACAGCTATTCAAGGTGGCAGCTGATTTTGATGATCGCTTTGCACGGACTAGTGAGAATCAAAATGTATATGCACAATTGATAGCGACATTGACTCGGAAGAATAAACTACGACCCTTTGACCGTTCTGCAGTGGCTCGGGTAATCGAGCATGGCGCACGCGTTGCCGATGATTCCGAGAAATTGACCACATACTTAATAGAGATTACAGATCTGTTACGTGAAGCTGATCATTTTGCATCCCAGTCCGAACACACAGTAGTCAATCGTCAGGATGTGCAAAAAGCAATTGATGCACAAATCTATCGTAGTTCTCGTATTCAGGAGCGTCTTCAGGAAGAAATAGTACGTGGTACGCTAATGATTGATACGGATGGTAGTAAAGTTGGTCAGATAAATGGTCTTGCAGTTATGGAGTTAGGTGATGCTCGCTTTGCGACACCATCAAGGATAACGGCTACCGCTCGGTTAGGTAGTGGTGAAGTTATTGATATTGAAAGAGAAACGGAGCTAGGTGGTGCAATCCATTCAAAAGGTGTTTTTATACTTTCAGCATTTTTAGGCGAACGTTATGCCGGAAACCGACCTTTATCGCTTACAGCGAGCCTGGTATTTGAACAGTCATATGGAGAGATCGAAGGCGATAGCGCTTCGATGGCAGAGCTTTGTTGTTTGCTTTCTGCCTTATCAGGTATTCCAATTAAGCAAAACATTGCCATGACCGGTTCTGTAAATCAACGCGGTGAAGCGCAGGCTATTGGAGGTGTCAACGAAAAAATTGAAGGATTTTTTGATATTTGTTTTTTAAGAGGCCTAACGTCGGATCAGGCAGTACTTATTCCTGCTGCGAATGTCAAACATTTGATGCTTCGAGAAGATATTGTTGACGCCTGTCGTGAGGGCAAATTCCAGGTGTATGCCTATAACAATGTGGATGAGGCGCTTGAACTGTTAACTGGTGAACCAGCTAAACAGGTTAATGCCAAAGTCGAAGCTCGACTTGTCATGCTGGAGGAGCTGCATCAGGAATATGCCAAAGCAGCAAAGGAGTCTGATGATAATGCCTGACTCTGGAATCAGGCGTGTCCTGGTAGCAATAGATAGTTCGGAACTAAACCATGAGATTCTCCAGACTGCGATGGAACTTGCATCACGGTTTAAGGCAGAATTGAATGCTGTATATATAGAGGATATAAATTTACTAAGGATGGCTGAATTGCCATTGGCACGCGAAGTTGTTTATGGGGCCGTTAAGGCAAGCCAGTTGACTCCTAACGAGATGGAAAGATCACTTCAGCTGCAGTCTGCCAGATTACGAAGATTTGTTGAGAAAATTGCACAGACAAAAGAGATTAATATCTCTTTCAACGTCTTACGTGGCGATATTGCAAATGAGCTATCTATTGCCTCACAAGAGTGTGATTTACTCGTTATGGGAAAAAGTACCCAGATAATTAACCGTGGTAGACGGATTGGGAGTGTTACTCGAACAGTACTGGCTTCAGCAAATAGTAGTCTTTTACTCATTCAACATGGCGCAAGGTTCGAACGTCCCGTTGCTGTTTTTTATAACAGTACCGAATCTTGTAAAAGAGCTATGGATTTAGCACTTGAGCTTGTTGAACAGGTAAATGGAAATTTATTAGTTATCGTTCCTGCTAATTTACCTGGCACGGAACTGGATGAAGTAAAAAAACAGCTAAATAAGCAATTGAATGAGAGAAGTGTAAATATCACCATTTTGCAACTGACTGAGAACACTATCGATGCTCTCCTGGAAACAATTACAAACAGTGGCGCAAAGCTATTATTGACCGGCATCAAAACGGGTATAATCGAAGATCAGGAGTTACAGACTCTGGTTGAAAAAAATACTGTTCCAATTATTCTTGCCCGTTGATGAGTATTAAAAAGTAAAAGCACATCGTGAAAACCAGATATTTTGCGTCATGCAAATTAGTGCAGGGACTAATATCTACCCGCAATTTGCACTAGATCAATGCCTGCAGAAATATCTAGTAATTGCGGCAAGAAAGTCCAAGCAATAGCCGCAAGTAAATCGACACCCCAGGATGCCTGGGCATTAAAAAGGCCAAAACCGGCCTGTTTCTTCTCCTGGAACTGCCGTGGTTAATAAATAACCAGTCTATACTGCGCCTGACGTAAACCTATAAGATAAACTTTATGTTTTCTATCATGATTATTTAATTTACTTTATGGAAGAATTCCATATAGTACATGTTCCCACGGCGTTCTGGTCCTGGCTCCCAGGTGATGACGCCTGCCAGAATTCAGACAGCGAATTAAAAAAATACAGGAAAATCAGATGAGTAACGTAGATCCATCAGAATACATCATTAAAGATGAACCCTATTATGAATCGGTGGCTAATGAAATTGACCTCTATGAGGCTGCTTATAACGCACGCATGCCCATGATGCTTAAGGGGCCAACGGGTTGCGGTAAGTCCCGATTTGTTGAATACATGGCCTACAAACTAAAACGACCACTCATCACAGTGGCCTGTAACGAGGATATGACTGCCTCTGACCTGGTGGGGCGTTTCCTGCTGGATAAGGATGGAACCAAGTGGCAGGATGGTCCATTGACGACGGCTGCCCGTATTGGCGCAATCTGTTATCTCGATGAGGTGGTCGAAGCGCGTCAGGATACCACCGTTGTCATTCACCCCCTGACTGACCACCGCCGTACCTTACCACTGGACAAAAAAGGTGAGCTCATCCAGGCACATGAAGATTTCCAGTTGGTCATTTCCTATAACCCGGGCTATCAGAGTTTGATGAAGGATCTGAAACAATCAACCAAACAGCGTTTTGGTGCGCTCGACTTTGATTATCCGGAAGAAAAGACAG
>JASFLL010000162.1:0-4789 GCA_050118115.1 Thioalkalispiraceae bacterium | reverse complement strand
ATAACCGGCTACTCTGCCCTGCTCGCGAAACCCCTGTTGCTGGTAAAAGCTAATCGCCTTTTCAAAGGTAGCATTCTGATAGGTTTCAATAAATATCTTGCGGTAACCTTGTTGTTGAGCGGTATTCAACATTTTCAGAAATAACCATTTCCCAATACCCTTGCGTTGTTGATCAGGACTTACCGCAAACCAGGATAACCAGATATTCTCTTCCGGACCCCAGCGATACTGATGTAGTCCCACAACCCCGATTACCCGCTTATTGATAAGCGCAATATAAAACTGGCGAGTTGAATCTATTCCCTTTTGCAGGCAGTCGAAGTGAAAATCAAAAGTTTTACTGGCCCAGCGTCCTTCATCTTCATTCATGGCTGCAGTTATCAGCTCCTCGACTTGCTGTCGATACTCGGGTTGCATTTCTATATATTCAATATTATCCATAACAGATGATGAATCCGACTATTTACTGATTAATAATTTGACATAACTTTTTACCATCATCTTTCAATAAACTATCGATAAAAGACAGAATTTTACTATTTCCCTCATGAGGATAGCTTTGCAGTCTAGTGTAATAACCAGGAAGGTTATTTAGAAAATCAGCAATGTCATTATCTGTCAGAGTAAAACTGGCTTTACCATAACCCAGGTCATCCAGCATTAATGCATTAAGAACCTGCTCAAACTGCCCCTCCATTGGTAATGCAAGATAAGGTTTGGCCAGATAAAGTGATTCAGTTATTAAGGTAAAACCTGCAGTTGCAATAACTGCTTTGCATGATGCCAGATCATCAAGAAAACCCTGTTTGCTGAAAGGTCTGTATATGATGTTACCGTCCTGTTGCTCTTTGTCATAGCCGTAAACGATAAATGACTCTCCTGCAAACTGTTTTAGTCTGCTGAGTAAGCTTTCAAATCCAGAGGTTGCATAAACCAGAATATGGTTACCCATCTCTGGCGTGAGTGCCAGGACGCTTTCACGTAATATTGGCGGAAAAAGAAAGGTATGATTATTCTTTACTTCTCCGAAATGAAAAGTAGTGACCAGGGAAATATCCGGCCTGGGAACCATGGCCCGGATTACTGTTTCAGTCACCAGCGCGTCTTTGAGATATTCTGCGGGCTTTGAATAATCCATGTATCGCATTCGATGCTGGTTATCCAGAGAAATCAACGGTATTTTGTAATAATTTGCTAAATAAGCCGTAGTCGGTTCAAAATCACTAAACACAAAATCCGGCCGGAAGTGCTTGAACAATTTCTTACGTGTCTTGCGAAAAGTTTTCACACCATCAGGTAAACCTCTGAGGTTTGTTAACAGGGTGCGTATCGGTGAGACTTTATTATCCTGACTGACAATGGTTAATCCAGCAATTTCATGAACATCAAAATCATCACACAGATTACGATAACCTCGATCATAACTGGCGACCTTTATCTCATGACCCTGGTTTATGAGGTGAGTAACAATTTCGCGAGCACGTGATGAATGACCTGACCCTTCACCTGACACACCATAAACAATCCGGGCCATTAAGTACCCCTGCCCGTTTTGAATTCCTGCATCCACTGATCAGCCCACCAATTAGCATTGGCCTCGGTATTCTTATGCCTGACCTGTTTCGAGTGGCTTAAAAAGTGAAAACACTCATGGGCTAATGTATGAACAGCGCACTCTTCGAGATCATCAAATCGAAAAACTTTCTCACCTGAGTACCAGCCCTGTTTAAAACGCGGCGAAGGAATCCGGCCCCAGTGCAAATAGACAAACGGCGGGGCTAATTCCGTGTTCACGCTTGCACGGAGCCGATAACCACTTTTATAACTGCGAGAACGTGGTTTTATTCTCTGCGGGTAAGTGCAGCAGCCATGCAGGATAGCCTTTTTATTCAAGGGTAGTAATTTAATCCATTCCACAAGTTCAGTATCGAATGCAGATAATTTTTCCCGAATAAATGTCATCACAGCAGGCATTGAAACCTTATCTATGATATCCATTTCAAATGCAGTCACTGCAAGTGTCATAACTATCCTGCACCCATCTCTTAGTAGTGTGGAGGTGGAGGTTCATCCGATTCGGGACGATGGACGGTCTCCGCCAGTGACTGCAGTTGCATTTTTATCTGCCTGAGCTGTTCCCGAAGTTCATCAATTTGCCGTTGCTGGTCAGTCACTACTTCGTTGAGAGAGTGGATTGTGCTTTCCTGGAAGGCCAGCTGGGTTTCAAGTTCTGTTACGCGGTCAGTCATTTATTATCTCATTGCAACCATTTATACCGGTGGTTTTTCCAGATCCGGATCGGGTTTTGCCTGGCTGCTGGCCAATATACATTCCGCCATATCCACTTCGGCATCGTTGTTGTTCTGACAGTGGCGTATCACTGCTGCAACTTTTTTGTACTGCTCATTTACCAAAGGCGACCAGGATTTCATCAACTGGTGATCGCAAAATACCCGACCTGCCGCCCTGATACCCGCTGTCTTGATCTGATAATCAGCATAGACAATTTCGAATATAGGTTTGTATTCTTTATAGAGTAACTCGCGGTTATGCTCATTACCGACCGAATATTCAGTAATGCTGATCGTTGCACGCTTGGTAAAACCCTGGTCGCGCTGTTTGATTATCGACACAGAAAATTCCGCATAGTCGTCACAGCTCCCCGATAACGGACGGATGTGCTTTAAAGGCTGATACCTGGAGACACACCCTGTCAGGGACATCAACCACAACAGGTTACAGCTTAACAAAATAACGATAAATTTTATTTTCAATGTCTGATTGTATTCTTTCGCTACAAAATTGAATTATAGCCAGTTCACTCGCCAACGAGTACTATTCGCCGTTTATCTGGCTTAATTTCAACCGCGATTTTCCTGAATATCCACTGGCCCGTATCTTTATTCGCCTCTACATAAACGGTCCCCTCAGCTCGGGGCCCTTCTACATTATAAAAAATATTCGCAAAACCGGTTGCTCCCTGGATGTTGACCTCACCACCTACAAAAAATCCCGCTTCGATGGGTTCACCCAAAACTTCAATAACCTGCCGATTATGCTGAACCTGGTCCAGCGAAATCTTATAGGCGTCCGAGCCTTTCATAACGCTGCCTATCAGGAAAACCAGACCCGCTATGAAGCTGATACCACCGGCATATAATCCAATTGCCACCCAGCTCCAGGTGCGTTGCTCACGTTTGAAAGCCTCGATGCTGGTCCATTTCCGATTCTGCCAGGCCCAGGCATTCCCTTTTGCGCCCAGTACGAATGGCATTATCAGATTAACCAGTGGCACAAACATCAGCAATGCGATATAGGTGGAGTTGCCAAGGCCCCAGATCCAGTTCAATAAAAAGGCACCCCAGTTCCAGCCACAAATCTCATTGGGAACAGCAGACTGTTTACCCTGTCCCGACGTATTTTCCATGAAAATGCTCTTTGCTGCTTTATGGTTTCTAATTGCTCAAATTAGCATTAACAGATCGAGCATAGCAAATAGTTTTGCGAGAAAGATAATTACCGTAGGTTTAGCTGCGCTTTAACAGATATTCCTGCAAGCCATTGGAAAGGAGTACCCCTCGCTCGACAACAAAGGGAGACAGAGCTTTTTGTAGTGATTCTTTGTGAAACATTGGGCTCGGAACTTTTTCAGAAGCATCTTGGAGCACTGATACCTTGTCATCACCATTCAGCCGGTACTTCGCCGGGGTGGCAGGCATATGTTCCCGCGTATGAACATAGGTATGGACAAAGGCCTGCTCCGAGCAATGCGGAATGAGATACTCGAAAATGGCCCTCAGCACTTTACTATCCAGATAATTGGGTAAGTCCCAGAGGAGAAGCAGATCCAGTTTTGCACTGTCCTGCTTTTTAAAACCCAACATTTTGATGAGGGCTCGATTAAGTTTGTGCTGCGTATCAAGCTGATCAAGACATATTGTCATAAGCTGACGCTGGCAGCCAGGCAGGTACAACTTGCAGTGTAAGTTTGAAAAAAAATCGACCAGTTGTCGATATGCCGGTAATATATCCAGAATCTGGTAGTCCCGCTCAGTTGAATACGTTGCCAGATGTTTAAACAGGAGCGGACTGTTCATCAGGTAGTCCGCCCCGTTACTGTTACCAGGTGCAAGCGCCTGCTCAAGTGGACGGCATCGTTCTCTTAATCCCTTGTTTAACTGTGCTGAAACAGCATTCATAATAGATAACTTTTATTATCCTGAATTTATCTAGGCCGTCTTCAAGTCGGCAGTATCATTTCCTTGCAGGTTGTTCACTGATGTCTTCGGCGGTGCTGTTCTTTTTGATTGCGGTTCCATCTCGATACTTCCCTTGAACATGGCACCATCTTCCAGATTGACACGAGGAGCGACAATATTCCCATAGACATTACCCGTCTCGCGAATAATGACCTTCTCTTCACCATTCAGATCACCTTCCAGTTTACCTTCAACTATAATTTGGCGCGCTTCGATATTTGCCCTGACCTTTCCGGTTTTACTTATAGTAACATTATGACCCTGCACCAGAATCGTACCATCCACTTCACCCTGTATTATCAGGTTTTCATCGCCCGTTACATCACCCTTAATTCGGATCGAGGCACCAATCGCAGCAGAACTTTCCTCACCGAAATTACTTTTGGTGGAATGGCGCGGTTCCTTGACTGGAATTTCGGTTTCATCCTGTGCCTGATATGTTTTTATCTTACTAGAAACATTTTCCTTAATTTGCTTCATATCAATCATGTCATACTCCCATTGAATTGCTGTAAAAACACAAAATAATT